>PIXU01000089.1 GCA_003601795.1 Candidatus Methanophagales archaeon | reverse complement strand
ATGCAAGGACAAAAACGCTAGCGCAAAGAATAATAGCTGTGAAGAATGCATATACACAGCAAGGCGCTGTCTTACGAAAACTAACTCCAAGACAGCGAGCGTTTTATGGAGCAATCTATCATCTTCAAACAGGAATGGGTAAGCTGTCTCGATTTATAGACCGTGTTTCTATTGGCTCATTAAAACTTCTCGGTCCCATATTTCTCGCAACAGCTGCAATTAATACTTTTGGTAGAATAATTGGAGCTTGTGTTGAATCTTTTACTAATTATGAAAATGCACTCATGGATTTACGAGTCTCGGGAAGTTTAACCATCGAGACCGCAAATAGGTTGTCTCAAGCTTTCACATCTCTTGAAAGAATTTTACCTGTTTCAGCTACTGAAATGCTTGGTATCGCACGAGCCGCTGCAAAAGCGGGTGTTACTGGCGAGAATGAATTAAAACGCTTTACTCTTGCACTTGTTAAATTTACACAGGTTACTGGATGGAGTGCAGATGAAGCCTCGGAGGCTCTTCTCAAAATCTCACGAGCTTTTAATATTCCAATTGAAGAGGCTGAACGACTCGCTTCTATGATGCATTATTTAGCTGTAGTCTCCGTTGCGGATGCAGATGATATCGTCAATGCTATGACACGAGTAGGCGCTTCAGCTGTTAATCTTGGGATTACAGCTGACGAGGCTGCAGCTATGGCGACGACTTTAATAGATGCAGGAATGGGAGCGGAGCGAGCGGGAACCAGACTGAGAGCCTTTCTGCGGGAGTTTTTGGAGAAATCAGAAAAAATTACCGCTGTGATGGCAAGGGCTGGAGATGAATTCCGAGATTTTGGTGATACCATAAGAGAGAATCCCGCTAAAGCTCTCAAAGAATTTCTTAAATATTTATCTAGTATTAATGACGAGGCAGAGAGAGCTAGAATAGTATATGAAATATTCGGAAGCGTAGCTGGGTTTGCTGTTTTAACTCTTGCAGAACATTATTCTCTGCTCGAGGAGCGAATGGAAGCCGCTCATCGTGAAATGGTTTATGGAACCAGATTATCAAAGGATTTCAGCAAATGGATGGATGCCACTTCCGTCTCACTTAAGAAAGCGAGCAATAGTTTTGATAGATTAAAACGAAGTATAGGAGCTGCACTGGCGCCTGCGGTAGAAACACTTTCTAATTGGTTTACTGGTTTAATTGAGCACATTTTTCCAGAAACTCGTGAGGGTATTAAGTTAATGTCTAAAGGAACCGCTGAATGGGTTGAAATATTCAAAGAAGCTCCACCCTTCGTAGAGAGAACTATGGAGCTTATGACGAAGCCAGCAGGCTGGATGCCTCCAGGCTTGGAAGCAGCGTGGGAACGCTATCGGAGAGGCGAGGAGAGATGGGCAGCTGAAGCTTGGCGAGTTAGAAGGCGTGAGGTGGAGCAGACGGAAGCTGCATATTCTCAGTATGTTCAAACGGTTCTCTCTGGAACGGATGATATATTTGCTCGCACAGGTGAAGTAATCTCTCTATTAGAAGAAGAAGGTATCACTGTTGATGATTTACGGGATAAAGAGACACAATACTATGCGGTCTCTCAGGACATTAGAAAAGCCCGTGAGCTCCAAGGACGCCTTGAAGAAAAATACGGACGAGAAACACTTGAGAATATCTATCGGCGACTACGAGAAAATAAGAAAGTTACAGATGCGACGGAAGAGCAAATTAAGGCTGCACAAGAATGGGGACGATACCAAGAATTTATAGCAAGAGCTGATTTAGAGCGTGCAAGAATAAAGAAAGATTTAATCGATTCCACTGTAGCAGCAGCGAGAGCAGCCTCTGATGAGGGAACTATCAGCCGTAAGAATTTAGTTTATATTGACGATTATCTAACTCATTATAAATATTACAGTAATTATTTAAATCTTGTAAATCGTGATCGTGCAATTGGTCTCGCTCTTCTTAGTAAAGAAGGGCCATTATATGCAGATTTAAAGCGTAATATTCCTTCCGATAAGCTAGCTGATTTCGGAGAACGACTTGAAGAAGGTATTATTCTTGGTAAAGGAGCAGGCCCTGTAATTCAAGACTTAAATAAATATCTGGCCGATTCTGGATACACGCTAGTATTTACAAGTGATGGCTGGCGATTACTGCGAAAGGAGGAGGAGAACTATCTTCCGATAGCAACGAAAATTCGGGAAGAACATAAGGCTTTAGTAGAAGCGACAGAGAGCCTTGATGCACGCATGCGTAGAACCGCAGAGACGGTTGCGGATTTCTTTGAGGAGTTCAATAAAGGCTGGCGAATCATTGATAATTATATTGATGCAATCTTTGGAACAGCCGAAGCAAAAACAGAATTAGATAGGAGGCTTAGATATACAGCGCCAGGTATTATGTTTAGACGGGAATACAGCTCCCAGATAGAGACTTTAGAAAAATTAGTAGCAGAATATGAAACAGCCGCAAAAGCGGGAGATATGAATGCAGCTGCACAGCGAAAACAGGCTCTTATGGCACGGATGGTTTCCTTCGCTCAACAGGTTGTTAATGATGTGATGTCGGAGCAAAATCCAATTCTTCGCCAGCAGAAAATGGGCTGGCTTGACCTTGTGAGATACTTCTATCAATGGGTTTATGGAGTAACGGGTGAGATGCCCGCAGCTACGGCTGAGCTGAATGAGTTTGCAGAGACAGCATTAAATATACCAGAGATGGCTGAGCTGACAACATACTTAAATTTAAATACAGATCCCGCTACTACTAAATTAAATGAGTGGATTGAACAAAATACAGGAAAAATCGTTGAGATACAAATTACTCCCATCATGTCAAAAGAGATTGCAGAATGGATAAAGGCGGCTCCAGCGGGCGCTGTGGCTGGCGGTGGCGGGCCTCCAGCAGCGCAGACAGGCGGATATGTCTTGAGGACGGGGTATGCACTCATCCATAAAGGGGAATTTATCCTACCACGAGAATTAGTGGAGGAAATTAGGCGTGGTAGGAAAAAAGAAAGAGTAGAAGTAAGTCGCCAGTTAGCTGTCCATATCAATAATTTAAATGTTGGAAGAGCAGAGGACTTCCAGCGCTTCATTAAGGAATTAGAAAACTATTATGTATAGTCCGATTTCTTTTTTTCTTTTTCCGCCGTTGCTCCACTTTTTTATCTCTAATTCTGGAGCAGCGGATTACACTATAAAGATACTATCTAACTGAGAACTTTTCTCGTAGCTCGTCTTTTAGTTGCTTTCTTACTTCAGATAGATTTATAGGATTATACGCCCATGTCTTTCCATGTTTTATTTCGGGCAAAGTAGCTTCGTAAATCCACCGAGCTGGCAGAATATCCTCTCTCTGTCTATCATGTTTTAGACCATAGCCCATCAATTGTTTATCAAGCACTGGCTTTTTCTTTGTATAAATTGTGTATCTAGCGAAAATATCTGCATCCTCACCTGCATATCCTATATCGTATCGTTCGTCGTAGCCATTAATATTTAGAAGAACCTGGAGAGATGCGATGCCGAAAGACCAAGTGAAAGCGGGATTACTCACTTCAACATATCTCTCCTTAGGATGAAATCCTCGTTTAGAAAAGTAATCTACCCAAGGCTCCTCCCCTTCGTTCTCATGAGCTTTTTGCCCTATGATTAATCTTTCTCCATATTTTTCTACATCCGCTCTCGCTACTTCAAAGAAATCATCTTTCAAAAGAATGTAATCGTCTATTCGGACAATATGCTCATGCTCGGCAGCAACGAGGGCACTATTGAGAGCACGATTAAAATCTCGTCGGAAATTAAAACGAGGTGCCTTCACATAAGGCTCTCTAATAGGCGGAATATAAATAATCTGCTCTACTTTGTCTATGTCTCTCAATAGCTTTGCTGTCTCGTGATTCCAAGCGCTATCTACTATAATTAATTCAGAGTTTTCATCTCTCGGCCAATCTGCGATCGCTCTAAGAAATGGCGAGCTCATTAAATTTTTAGTCGCTAGAATAATTGAGAATTTAATCATCTTACACGCCTCCCTTTAAACGAATTGTATCCACCATATCTGCAACATCTTCACAAGCGTCTAAGGCTCTTTCCAAGAAATCTATCACTCGCAGATAGAGAAAAGATTCTTTGAGCTCCTGAATATTCTTATATTTCTGTTGCTTGATACTTACAAAGAGAGAGCGATAGTGATTATCCCCAAGATTTTCTATACGATTTACCTCTTCACATGATTTAATAATATCTTGTTCTCTTGCTCGCCAATCTTTAGCGGTGATTAAATAAATAGACATTCTAATATGCTGGATAGCTTCATCAAGTAGCGATAAAAAGTGATAGCAGCTATCATCAGGCGGTCTTATTACTGTTAATAAAAACATTGCCTCTGTTAAATTATCTATCACATCATCTATGCACTCTGCGAGATGTTTAATATCAGCTTTTTCTTCGGTTACTCGTGTATGATCGTAAGCGAGCTTATTTGAGATTTCATGAATTATCTCATCGGCTTTTGCTTCTAATGTTTTAATTGATTTATATCTCTCTACTGCATTCTCATCCTTGGTGCTGTTAGCTACCAATTCAAGAATATCCACAAGCGAGCGGAGATGTCTTCGCACCTCCAATTGCTTAGGAAGAAACATCCTAAAGTTAAAAAATTTCCGTAGAAAAGCTATCATCTCTTAGAAGTATTTAAAATGATATTTCAGAAGGAAATAATAAGAGCTGTGTCTTTCGTCGCCCCACAATGGAAAATCCTTCCAGCCCGTAAATTTCTTAAACTGATTTAAGGCATCTCGGAATTTAAAGCGAGGCAACCAAGCTGTAGCTAGCCGCAGAGTATTCAGAAGAGAGCCGCAGAATTCATTTTGTGATAGATAATGTGAAAGAATATCTTTGAAACGCTTGCGGCTTTCTTCGTAGAATTTCTTCTCCCGCTCTTTAATTATCAAATTTAGCAAATCATCCGTCATTTCTGGCGGTATATGACTGGCAGGGAACCAAATACCCCAACAGAATATTGGGCCATTAAAAATATCAAGATAAAAATGAGAGAGAATGAGAGTTCCGATAATCTGCTTATCTTTAATGGGAATTCCATGAGCTATTTTAGGATATTCTTTGTATATCGCTTCTAGTGTAGAAAATCTATGACGATAATATCTGTGAAGAAAGCTCATATCCATGTCAGGTGCAATAGCCCACTGTGCGTAGTCTTCACTCCAATCAAAATATCTGCATATCTCCTCTCCAAATATCAAATGTGATTTGGTATCCATTTTATCTCCGTCCTTTACTTCTTCTTATTTCAGAAAGCAAAGACCAATCGCCTGTTACCGCATATTGTGCTAATAACTGACGCATGTGCTTACGCTTTGCTCGCCCTCTTTGAATTGCTCTCTTGTGTTTTCTTAAGCCTTTCTTTCTTCCCTTTCCCATACTCATTCAGGATTTTTAATCTGTCTCCTCAAACGAATTAGGTAAAAGAATAACATCAGGAGAAAGACGAGCAAGGACTTCAACGCAGGAAAGGTAGGGCGGAGAATCCGATGTAGCATCAAATGCCCAAGAGCCATACCATAATGGTATGCGATTATAATGCTCCTTATTATTTAATTGAGGCTCTGGCTTATTTACGCATTCATGACATCGTGCGGCTGCGTATGTTTTACCTTTATAATTAAAAAGAACTAACCAATCGGCGGTTTTTCCACACAGATTACATCGGCAATACATTTTTAACCTTCCATTTAGATTAATTTCTAACTATGAATATACGAAAGAAGTTTCTCTCGGGTTTCCACCGAGACATCTATCACACGCACAATCTCTTCAAGAGTAAATAATGCCTCCACTGGAATATTTATGTCAGAGCTCTTCTCCAGCCTTCTATCTACCACCACAAAAATTTTTATACACTCTCTATTATCCTCTGTCAGAGCATCTATTACTTCCTTCTTGCTAGCACCCGTAGTAATCACATCATCAACAATTACAACCCGTTTGTATTCTTCTGGAAGTTCCACAAGCTTATGCTCACCGTATTTCTTGTTTGTCTCTCGCATCCATCCAACTGGTTTATTAATAATTAATCCTACTGCAGTGGCTATTGGAATTCCAGTCATTGGCACACCAACAACCGCATCGCAATCAACTTCTTCTATCCGCAGCCCTATCTCGCCTGCTATTCTATAAAGAAGAGTTGGATGCGAAGGGAGCTGTCGTAAATTAATATATATCGGAGACCAGGCACCTGACTTTAAAATCCAGCCTTCTGGCTTATCCTCTATTGTTTTTATAAATCCATGTTTATGAAGAGCACGAATAATATAATCTTTCATCTCCCGCATCTCAAAAACTCCTCCAACCTCCTTTGCTTCAGACAACTAAAAATTCTATCTTTAGCAAGTCTGCAGTATTCCTCTTCTATTTCTATACCTATCCATTTTCTATTTAATCTTTCACAGGACATCAGAGTAGTGCCCGAGCCTGCAAACGGATCTAGCACAATCTGTCCCTCTTTCGAAGCGCTTTCTACTAATTTATCTAATGCTTTTAATGGCTTCTCGTGAGGATGAAGAGCTCGCCTTTCTTTTTCCATAATAATATGAATCACATCCTTCATGAAGGAGTTCCGAGTAGGATGTCCTTTACTGAAAATTAAGAATGGCTCATGTCTATTATATCCGAGAGGCTGTGGTTTTTGTTTAAACATATTGGGATAGTAATTAAATCCTATCCACTCATATTCAAATCCAGCTTCCTCAGCTGTCTTTATAACTTCAGATATGAATTTGGGAAAGCAATAAGTTATTAGAAATCTATCGGGCTTTAAAATACGAAAAGAAATTTTTAGGAATTTGAGATATGTCTCCAAGGATTCGTCGCCTTCCACTTTTCCATAGTTTGTTCCATAAGGCGGATCCGTGAGAATTAAATCAACGCTTTCTTCTGGAAACTCTGCTAAAATTCTCAAACAATCACCATGATATAAAATTCCATTAAGAGTTTGTAGATACCTATTTTCTTTTGGAAATTTATCTTGCCAGCTCATGGTATCAGATGCTCTTTGGTTTCTGAAGCTTTGAAATGAACTCTGATATAATCGCTTGGCTTGATGTCTGCCAATCATGGAAGTAAAATTCAAAGTTTCCAAATAAATCCCGTTGTTCTGGCGCTACTCTACGCTTAGCCATATTTATGTATTCGTCATTAATTTCAATTCCAATTGCATTTCTATTTAGATTGCGGGCAGCGACTAGTGTTGTTCCCGAGCCAAGAAATGGATCTAATATTAAATCACCTTCACGAGTAGTATATTTAATAAGCTCCGAAAATAACCATACGGGTTTCTGAGTGGGATGACCAGTTCTCTCCTTACCTGAGACTATTGGATGATAGAAAACATTAGGATGCTGGCCGTGTTCCCAACGAAAATTATCATGTCCTTTTTCTTTATGAACAAGGAAGAAGAATTCAGTCGCATGCATGAATTTTACTTTTCTCATTTGCGGCACGGGATTCACTTTCTGCCAGATGCACGTTTGTCTATATACCATGCCTTTATTTCTGATATAGGTTCGTAGATAGCTTAAATAGCGATCCGAAGTGAAGCAAATGAAAGTTCCGCTTGGCTTAAGAATTCTATACACCTCGTCTATGAACTTATACATCATGCGGAGAAATTCCTCATCCGTGAATTTATCCCACTCTGCTTCTAAGCCTATTTTTCGCCTTTTCCCTTTAGGATAGCGGGTGTCATAAATTGGCACCGCACCCTCCGCAATATTATAAGGCGGATCGGTAATAATTAAATCTATGCACTCGTTAGGGATGTGCGGTAGCACTTCTAAACAATCTCCTTTTATCAAAAGAAGATGCGTCATTTCCTTATAAATTATTAAATTACGTCTAAGAAGCTTCGTTTGTGAGTAATAAGCACCTCGCATCCGAATATGAAATAAGTAGCGTCGTCATCTTCCCTAATTTGTTCAAAACCTTCTATTTGCTGGATTCGCTTCATCTCTTCTTTGCCGAAAAGAATGTATGTAGGCGGTCTTCCAAGCTCAGTAGCTTCCCATATTTTTTCTATTATTTCTTTTAAAATACTATCTTGAGCCATCTTTTCCTTAACTCACCATCTCCAAACCAGCAGCACTATCAACGCAGTTAGTGTGAGTATCACTGAATCCAGAAGTCCAAGCATAAACATAGCAAATTGATATATACCAAGTCCAGGCACTAGCGGATTAAGATAGGAATCCACCAGGAAACAATAAATAAAAGGGCCTGCTATCGGAATAAAGCCAACGAGAGCAAATATCTCACAGAGAATCCCATATACAAGTATCTTTGCAGCTGCAGAATATCCATAGTCCAAAGCTGCGCCCAATGAAATAATTACAAATAAAATCAAAATACAAAAGCAAGAGTGGATGATCTCTAGCAAAGGAAGTCAATGACTCCTTGATTTCTTTAATTATGCCCATTTTTTAAGACCACCTCCTTTTTTTGCTTAGAAAGAAATGCCTCTGTGCCTCATATTATATTCCATATTTCTTATTCTGTATTAGCTCTTTAATCGCCTCCATTAGGAAAGAAATTTTCCCAGTATCCTCCTTTATATTCTCTCCAAGACAGAAATGCATTTTAAACCCCATTGTTCTTCGCAAAACTCCATCGGGATAATATAGATGTATTGCCGAGGCGATTTCGTTTTTCCTTTGAGTTCTGAAATCTCCAACCAAATTTCTTCGTTCAAGAAATGGCGAATTCTCCGTTGAGATTTGCAAGATTGTAGTGGATCACCTTATTGAAATAGAGAGAAAAATTCTAAGAGCTATTGAGGGAACTTCCCGTATCTGAAATCGTATAACGGACATTTCCTTACTGGACAGTTTCTGACTTCCTCTGAGCTGCCAAGACAACAATCTAAGCATTTCTTTCGGATAGCATGAAGGAGAGCTCTTTTGCTCGCTCCTCGTATTTTATTATCTCGTCTGCTTTTTCTAAACTGGAATAACGGACAACCTTCAAATTCGCAATGTTCTACTTCTGTATATGAATACGCAGAGCAGTCTAAGCATTTCTGTCTAATTGCATCTAGCAATATAATTCTTTCTTTAGACATTTTTATACTAGGGTTTTTAATTTATAATTCATCCATACACTCTCTATTACCCTTTCTCGCTTTCTCTGTTTCGGATTACGTGTTGTTGGCTTGCCTGAGGCAAATAGAGCAATTTCAATATCTTTCCGTATCCAACCAGCTTTTTCTAATCTCTCGTATATTGGATTTCTATAACCTGAAATCATTGCTTTGCCTTGCCATTCATTTAAAAGAAACTCAACGAATTCTTCATGATCCTCTTTAGTAAATTCATGAGAATAAACATCTGATTTTAGTCTTCTGGCTTCTTTTACGTAGGGGGGATCCCCGTATAGGAAAACTGATTCATTATTATACTTTCGTATGCATTTTTTCCAATCCAAATTCTCTATCTGAACTGTTCTTAACCGTCTATGGAGAGCTTCCAGCTCATCTATAAATGCAAAATAGGATTTCGCAGGAGATTTCTCTTTTAAAGAATAAGACCAGGAATGAGTATATTTAGCAAAACTTTGTCTTATAGTGATAAAGAAGCGCACTGCTTTTTCAACAGGATTATTAGCATATCTATATGATTTTCTTGCCCTCCGCCATTCCTCTCTTGAATATAGTGTCCATTTTACTTTGTGAAGAAAAATCGGAAATAACTTGTCATCCCGTATCACTCTGAAGAGATTATAAAGATTAGAATCTATATCATTATAAATTTCCAACTGAGCTGGCTGCTTGGATAGCAGGAGAGCCGCACCACCCCCGAATACTTCTAAATAAATTTTATGTGGAGGAATCAACTGCAGTAGATGCTTAACCAAACGAGCCTTGCCACCATACCATCCTATTGTTCTCACTCTTCGCATTCTAACAGAGCTAAGCTCTTTTGTTTATTATGCTGGTCTTGAATAAGAGCGCTAACGGTTGCGAGCATGAACTTGAGATGAAGTTCTCGCACTGAATCACGAAATGAAATATCCTTATCGGCGTATTTTATTTCTTTAATCCTAATGCTGCCATCTTCCCATTTCTCCCAGACTACTCGAAATTCCGTCATCCACACCGTGCCTCCGTCTAATTTATGGATTCATCGCATCTTCTAAGCTCGTATAAACCGTTCGTCTTTTGAATTCTTCTCTCTTACCTGGATTCCATGCCTGTATCGGACTGTAATAACCAACAACTCGTGAATAGATTTCGCATGGCTGACTACAATCAGGACATCTTTGAACTGCACCCGAATGTGTCTTTCCGCAAGCTCTACATACTGAGTATGTTGGTGTCAGCGTATAATAAGGGATTCTCCAGTTTGTGCAAAGCCACTCAACAAAATTAGGAACTATATATTTGCATTCTTCCTTTGGCAACTGCTCACCAAGATAACAATGTAGGATAGTTCCTCCAGAATATAGAGTTTGAAGCGGCTCCTGATGCTCCAGAACGGAAATCAAATCTAAATTATGGTCGTAGGGAAGCTGGGTCGAATTAACGTAGAATGGACGTGTCTTGGTGCCGGATACAAATATCTTCCTTCCGAATTTCTTTCTATCAATTCTTGCCAGTCTATAGCTCGCACCTTCAGCCGGAGTAGCTTCTAAATTATAAAGATTTCCGGTCTCTTCCTGAAATTCCCTTATGCGTTCTCTAATATATTTGAGAACTTGAATAGCAAACTCCCTTCCAGTTTCTGTTGCTATAGAGCAACCAAGCAAATTCTGACACATCTCCTCCCCTGCTATAACCCCGATAGTTGAGAAATGATTATCAAATCCCTTAAGATATTGCTTTGTATAAGGAAGTAATCCTCTATCAAATGTTTTCTGAATAATTTTGCGTTTGCATTCAAGGACTTCCTTTGCAATAACTAAAATTTCATCTAGCCTTTCGAAGAATTCTGATTCAGAGTGAGATAGATAACCAAGCTGAGATAAATTTATTGTAACTACTCCAATACTTCCTGTTTCATCATTATATCCAAATAATCCACCGCTTTTTCTTCGTAGCTCATTTAAATCTAAATT
>PIXU01000088.1 GCA_003601795.1 Candidatus Methanophagales archaeon | reverse complement strand
GAAGGAGCAACAAGGACTTTCAACATCACCGTTGACCAGGTAGTGAACGTGAGCTGGCAGATAAATGGTACAGAAGTGCAATTCAACGAGAGCGTGACGGAAGCATCATACACGAACACGAGCGCAGTTGCAGGCTACTGGAATGTCACTGCGGTAGCGACGAACGCAAATGGCACGGCTGTACACACATGGATATGGAATGTCACAGCAGCAGCGCCCACAGTGGTTTACGGCGTGAATCTGACAGTGGACAAAGAAACAAAGCCCACCGTGGCAGGCGTGAATGCAACATACGAGCTAACGGTGGAGAACACCGGTAACGTCGCTGACAACTACACATTAGTGGTTGAGAATCCAGACAATGCCGCGATTGCAGCTCTTAGCGGAAATGTTACACCCATGGGCGCCTATACGTATAAAACGGTGAATATAGCAAGCGGTGAGAGTGTTATCATCTTGCTGAACGTGACGAATGCAACAGTGGGGGTAGGGACGTTCAGGGTGAACGTGACCGCAACGTCGGTAGGGAACACAAGTGTATTTGACTATGTGAACACAACAACCACCGTCGGGCCCACTCAAACATATACAGTTAATGGCACTGATGAGATCAATGCCACGGTTATAGCTGATACAAATGTTTCATACAATACAACCGCACCTGTGAACATCACCATTGGTAAATATCCGGCAAACCCCGGAGCAAGCTTTAGCGGCGATATCGGGAAATACATAGACGTGCGTGTTAATGACTCGGCAAATGTTACCAATCTGACAATAAAGCTGTTCTATACTGATACGGAACTCGGAGGCAAGATTGAGAGCTTGCTCAAAATGTACTGGTGGAATGGCTCAGCTTGGGATAAATGTTCCTGTACAGGTGTGAACACAATTGATCAGGACAGCTACGGTGGTTATGTCTGGGCTTTTGTGAATAACACAACAACACCTCGCCTCAGCGACCTGAGAGGCACGCCTTTCGGAGCGACAGCACCTACACCCACACCAACACCAACACCAACACCCACACCCCGACCAAGAGTCGCTGGCGGTGGCGGTGGCGGAGCACCACGTGACAGTGATGGAGACGGCATCACAGACATAGAGGAGATGCTTCAGGGTACCGATCCTAAGGACCCGTGCGATCCCAACCCGGAATGCGCCGCATGTAAAGCGTTAATGCCAGCAGTACCAGCGCCCACAACAGCGCCGGTTATATCACCAACGCCGAAACCCACTGTTAAACCTACACCTGCACCGACACCTGCACCGGCTACACCCACACCCACGCCAACACCGAAGCCCATACCGGGTTACGAAGCGATATTCACAATTGCGAGCTTGATTGCGATTGCAGTCGTGTATGTAGTGCAGAGTAGGAAGAAGTAGGGAAGAAGAGCAAGAACAAAACAAAAGTTAAGAGATTTAGAAGGGGGATTTTTTATAACCCCTTTTTATTTATTCATTTTTCTTTTCCTGACGACATTATTTGTTTAAGTTTAGTTTAAGTTAAAGCTAAAGCTAAAGCTAAAGGAGATGGATGAGGAAAATACCCTCCGGCTCGCGGCACTACTTCACGACATCGGTAAGTTCTGGCAGGGTAGTGCATATCAAGACAGCTGCCAAGTTAAGGGGTGAATGGAATAAGGAAACAGTATTGCGGGAATATAAGAAGAAGTTGGAGTGGTATGGTTATCTTCGTGGCGATAATGATAGGAAGGAGGTATGAGCGATGACAAACAAGGAATTACAAGACGCACTCAAAACACTACTTGACAGTATTCAGCACCTTGATGATGAGGAGAAGGCCGCACTGGATTTACCAGTGGAGTTAGAAGAGATTAAGAATACCTTCACTTTTGAAGAGTTCGGTTTCCTTACCAGAGATGCTGGCTTGGTAGTGAAGACCAAGGATGGCGATAAATTCTATCTCACCATTCAAGGTTGGTGAAAGGAGAAGGCTGATGGCTCGACCGAGAGATTTCCAGAAAAAGAGGGTATATTTGGCTGAATGGGAAGTACGGGTACAGGATTTTCGCTCGCTGGCGGAAACGCTTGAGTGGGCGGATAGAGTGATAAGGTCAGAATGGTGGCGGCGGAATGTGGGTCGAGAGGTGCGGTTTGTGCCGCCGCATGGTAATCGTAGGAAGCGGGCGACGTGCTGGTTGGGCAGGATTTGTTTGCCGAATCAGTCGTGGGCGTTTAGTCGATTAGTGGTATTGCACGAATTGGCTCATATAGTAGCGGGTTCGTGGGCGAGGCATGGTGAGCGGTTTACGGGTGCGATGTTGATGTTGGTAGAGGAGTTTATGGGTCGGGGCTGGATGTTGAGGTTGAAAAGGGCTTATGATAGGAATGGTGTGAAGTACGGTATTGTATGAGTGGTAAGGAGGCGGATGCTGATGGCTCGAAAGAAGAAATATGCGTGGGTGGTGATTATTTGGTGGAGTCGTCGACGAAATCGGGCGATACACAAGAGATACGTAGAGGCTAATAATGTGCAGGAGGCTTGGGAAAAGATAGAGCAAGAGCTTGCTAATTTTGGAGGCAATAGGAGGCGGATTAAGCGTGATACGCTTCGAGGCTCATATACAGTATGGTTATGGATAGATGAGGCGCATATACAGGCAAGGACGTACAGGATGCGTGTGGTAAGGAGGGGCGGTAGAGTAGTGAAGGGGATGTGGAAGTAAAAGGATTGTAAGAGGTAAAGGATATGTGATTTGTATATTATAGTAGGAGAGGAGATTCGGGATGGCAAGAAGAAAGAAGATAAATAGGGTGAAGTCGAGGATATTGGTAGTGCTGATGGATACGGGCGGTACTGTCGTTGAGCCGTGGACGGCATTTACGCCGCAGGGCGTAGGCAATGCGATGATACGGCTAATGGGCAGGACGGCTGATGATGCGTACAAGAAGTTCAAGGAATGGTTTAGGAAGCGTGGCGGGGATGAGAATTATTTATTTACGCCGCTGATTGACGGTGCGCATTATATCGAGCGTAAGGATGGTAAGCGATTGAGATGCTTTTTAGCGGGTAGAGAAGGTAAAGATGGTCTGGTGTGGGCATATTGTCCGAGATATGATGATGGGATGGAGGGCGGTAGTGTAGAGTACGCTTTGAGGCGGTTACGCTGGCGATTGCGGTATTTAGAGAGGCGGAAGTATGTTGGCGGTAAAAGGCATTATGAGATTAGATACGTGGCAGGTGAGGTGCTTATGCTGTAGGGATGATGGTTGGGTTTGTAATTGAGGAGGTATAGCGATGGATAGTGAAAGGAAAATGAATTGGTTTCGGGAGCAGGTACGCAAAGACAATGCAGAACGCTGGCGGATGCGGCAGGAGATAGTTGGGTTTTCCGAAGCCTTGATGTCGGCGATGGGTCTGGATTACAGCGAGGTCGAATATGCCGCCGATAATGGGATTACTTGGCTGGTTGGCGGATACACAATCTTTGCTGAAAGAAG
>PIXU01000087.1 GCA_003601795.1 Candidatus Methanophagales archaeon | reverse complement strand
GATATTCCTGACCTGCCTATCCGTGTAATTGGTGATTGCTGCAACCGTTTTCTGTGGAATGCCGCAGAATAACAGAAATACAACCATCACCCACCTCACCAGGTGGGATGACGGGTTAAGCGCTAGAAAATCCCTTGATGCCTTTATAATTGCCTCTTTTGTGTTCATACCTATCCATTAGAAGAGACCATTATTTAAAGATAACGATAAAAGTTGATGGACCTGTGAGGGTAAGTTCTCTATCTCTTAAATTCCTGAGTTAAAACCGGAAATGAATTTTGTCCAGGTTTTTGGGATTGAAACAATTGATGTTCTACATTGTTCCTCGTGTATATCTCAAAACTCTTGCCCCATGATGCTCTTACACCTGCCTGTGCCGCCTCGTGGAATACATAGTCCACTTCCGGGAATTTATCCATCTCCAGGATATCTTCTTCGATGAGTTTGAAATTCTTTTGATTTAAGGCATTCTCGATATTTCTTTCTTTAATTTCTCTTGCGTAATAATCGGTGAAGCAGTCTATGCCGATTACTTCGTATCCTCCCCTTAACAATCGTTCTGTAAGGTGCGAACCTATGAAGCCCGCACAGCCGGTTACTAATGCTTTCATTTATGTTTTAACCTCCAAATTATTTATACTCCCCTAAGATGTCATTAGCCCCTTTTATAAAAGTCCTGTCCTTATCTTCTATATCCCTTATCAATTTTACCATCTCCCCCTTATTTATTATATTCTCCATAGCTATTCTTCTCAATATATCTTTCAGATTCAGTACCTTAACCCCTTTCTCTTTACAAAATTCTACCGCTCTGGAATCATTAGTTATGAACACGCCGTTTCTGCATTTTGCAATTGCAATTCCTTCAGCCTCTCCCAAATGTATTCTATAATCCTGTAAGAAGTCCTCAAAAA
The DNA here is from genome assembly GCA_003601795.1 of Candidatus Methanophagales archaeon. GTDB lineage: Archaea > Halobacteriota > Syntropharchaeia > Alkanophagales > Methanospirareceae > QEXZ01. Next base: position 4,545 of record PIXU01000087.1, on the reverse strand, counting down.
CAGCACTTTCCTCTCCCTGTATATTAATCAGCTCAATACTGCTTTGCATAACCTTATCGGGAAAATCGAAACCATACTGCTTTACTTCCAGCAATTCATTGTATACAGATGCCGTAATCACCAGCTTAGCATCTGAGAATAACTTTTCCAATAAGTCAATCCTGTTAACCTTTGCAAAGGTACTTGTCAGATCACAGTCTAAAACTACAATGCTATACATCAAAAACCTCTTTTAAACGCTTATTGCTCTCTTCTTTTGTTCCGCTCACCTTTATTTTTATTCCTCTGCGCGATAAAACATCCTTGAATTCTTCAATGTTCATGCGTGCAATCTCCGAAGCTTTCCACAAGCTTACCTCGCCGTTTTTGTAGAGATATATGGCAATCTCTCGCCTTAGTTCTGGCTTTTTCTCTAATAATGCTCTTACAGCATCTGCAATAACCTCTCCTTCGGTTTCATAGTACCCAATCCCAACAAGAGAATTAATCTCCTTTTCAATTGCGTATCCCATTTTATCTTTTCACCTCTCTATATAGTTTATTTATATCACTTCACTTTAAAACTTTGCGGTAATGCCACTTTTACCTCTTCCCGTGATAATTATAATATCATTGATTCCTGAAATGATTGCCTCATCAACAACAAATTGGATGACGGGCTTACCTATAATAGGGAGCATCTCTTTTGGCATTGATTTTGTAACCGTAAGGAATCTCGTTCCCAACCCCGCTGCGGGTATAACGGCTTCCCCTTGTGCGAGCACTCCTGTTCTCAAAACTTCCTCAACAGCCCTTATCTCCTCCTCATATATGATTGGTTTTGCTATTGGAATGGACCTCATCTTGGCACCATTCTACCGTTAATTCGGGTTACAAAAATTTTCACCGCACCGTCCCCAGTCAGAATATATAATCCGGGTCTCTCAGCCAGCACCGTAACGAAGGCGCCCATACAAACACACCTTTTTCTTCCCCTTTCTCCAGCAACTCAACCGCCTTTTCATATCCCCTCTTTAATCAAACAACTCTACGGCAGATAGCCCCCGCTGGCAGTGCCGACCACCTTATCACCGCAGCGCTCAATTCGGGTTCGACACTATCCGCTAACTAAAAAATGCTCTTATAGTGTCCTTTCTCACTTTACTGTATTTTGTGTCTATAATATAATTTATTTTTGTGGATAAAGTAATTTAAAATTGTTTCTTTGGTAAAGATTTCTTTTTGAAAGAAATGTTTCTCTACAAGCGTTTCATCCACTATGCTTCTACCGCGTTTGGCATACCCCATCGCCGCCCTGAAAAGTGCTTTATCTAAGAATCTCAGCTTTCGCCAGTTGCCGTTCCTCAAGCCCTTCTTGAAGTTCGTAAAAAGTTCCTTGTATGTTATTCCTTTTGTCAACATAGCGATTATACTTTGCTACATAGGGGTTATATATAACTTTGCATCAATCCTTCATTCGGTAGAATGACCATCCACGATGATTATCCGTTGTTCTTTGTTTGGAATTACTACTGAAACCTCCAGCATCTATTCACCTCATTTTTTGAAAACCGAGTTTATTTAGGACTTTGATAACCATTTCAGCCTTAACTGGTCTTAACTTCAACCACTTGCACCCTATGAATTCTCCGACTTCAATGTCTTTCTCCACTTCCAAGTAAAGTTCTATTGCTTCTCTTATTCTTTCAATCAGTTCATCCAAGCTTCTTGCCTGAGTATGAGACCCTGGAAGGGATGGAACCGTTGCAACATAGTATCCATCCTCATCTCTTTCTATTACAACACCAAATCTCATAATGCTACTTTTGGCTTTGAGCATAAAAGCATATCTCTAACTATTCTGTCAGCCTGCAAATGCCATGCGAATGTAAATCCTCTTCCCTGCTCCACCCTTAAAGCACGGAATTGCCGCACGTGTTTTCATTTTCTCTAACTCCGTTTATAACCGCAAGATTACATATCGTGGGCTCTGCCCACGTCCCCCGAAAACCCTGATTTATTCCACAAGAAACTTTTTTTCTCTAATTCAATATCTTTTTTTATATTCACAGTTCCATCTCCAGCATCCTGTTGTCAGAAATTTCAATATCTCTCACAATTTTCAAAATCTCCTCCCTCGTTGCAATGCCCTTTACTATCAACCCCTTAAATATAACTCCCGCTGTGACAGCTTCCACTCCAAGATCCTTTGCCACCAAGATGGCTCTTTTGTCAAAAGATGAAAATAAATATCCCCTTTTCAAACAAACAATTATACTTTCTATCTCGCCTTTTCCAATCTTGGCAAATCTTCCCTTAAGCTTCAAGTATTCTCTCTGCTCTTCATCTGAAATGGTCACCAACTCCGCCTTCTCGAATATCTCCTTAGGATATTCGTATCCATGCTCTAAGGGTGTTAAAAGTTCTTCATAAACACTTGGAGTTATTCCAACACTGCCAAAAAGCTTTATCATTACCTCAAAGTGCCCCGCCTTGGCGAACGCACTGGCAATATCGGTATCGAGTATTAACATTAAATCAAACTCAATTCTTTCTCAATCTCTTCTTTCGATCCGATATAACTGCTTACTTTCAAACCTCTCGCTTTCAGCAGGTCCTTAAAACTCTCTATGTCCATACCCGCAATTTCTGCCGCTTTTGAAAGCGATATATCTTCTCTCAGATAAAGCTCCACAGCTACTTCCACCTTTAATCCCGGCTTTAAATTCAAGAGTGCTCTAAATGCATCCTCAATTAACGCATTTCTACTCTTATAGTACTTCGGAACCAAAACCTTTTGGAAGCTCTCTGCTGAATACATCTTAATTTATATTTTCTACTTTATACCTTATAAATATACCTTTTCTCGCTTATCACCACCGCACCGTCCCCAGCCAGAATATATAATCCGGGTCTTTCAGCCAGCACCGTAACGAAGGCGCCCATACAAACACACCTTTTTCTCCCCCTTTCTCCAGCAACACAACCGCCTTTTCATATCCCTTTTAAATATCCGCATGCCCTTCGTCTCCTTTAACCTCGCAACAAGCCCCAGAAGCTTCTCCAGAAGCTTTCCATTCACTATGCTTCTACCGCGTTTGGCATACCACATCACCGCCCTGAAAAGTGCTTTATCTAAGAATCTCAGCTTTCGCCAGTTACCGTTCCTCAAGCCCCTCTTGAAGTTCGTAAAAAGTTCCTTGTATGTTTCGGCTTACAACCCCTTATAATAAAACCCTTTCTCATCCGCTTCATCCTCATCAAACATCCCGCGCACGTCGACCAATACCGGCTTATCATTCATAAATTTCCTGACGTCATCCAACTTCATCTTCTTGAACTCATCATGCGCCACCGCTACAATCACGCAATCCATTATGACATTAAACTCATCCAAAGCGTTCACGCCGAATGCTTCTATCTCCTCCTTGCTAAGTAATGGGTCATAACCATACACGTTAACACCAAACTCCTTCAACTCCTTCACCATCTCCCTCACCGGCAACTCCCTCGTATCCGGCACGTTCTCCTTGTATGTCAAGCCATAATCAATACCTTAGAATCTTTTATTACAAACCTTTCTTTCAGCGAAGCGTTTTCAGCGAAGCGTTTTTGATAAAACTTTTCCTAAAAGTTTTTTAGTAAAGGTTTTAGCTTGCTAAAAAGTTTATCCATCCCCGCAACTACTTTCGTTATCTTAGCCAGCGTATGTGCTTCATCACCGGGATTTATCCGCTCCGGGGAATAGCCGATCTTGAAATCGGCGCCGCACTTTAATCCTGATGCCTCTTCCAGTATCGGTTTTACTATCTCTTCTGTCACACCCGGATAAACCGCGGATTCTAATACTACAATTGCACCTCTCTTAAGATTCTTACCCACGGTTTTAGCGGCGGACTTCACATATGACAAATCCGGTTCTTTCGATTTCGTTACCGGTGTTGGCACTGCTATTAAAACAAAATCAGCTTGTTTTATCTTGGACGGGTCTGAAGTGAATTCTATGTTGTCTTCGTTGTTACTCTCACTCAACCTCTTTACCTTTTCTTGGTCTATGTCGAATCCTATCGTCTTCAAATGGTTTGAGAACGTCTCAGCTAACGGTAAACCTACATAGCCTAATCCTACAATGCAGATGGTTTTGTTTTTCATTTTATTTCTTTAGCACAGGTTTTCTGCGAAGCAAATTTTTAGTAAAGGTTTTTGCCTGCAAAAAAGTTTTAAACAAAAAGTGTTTTTTAGTAAAGGTTTTTGCTTGCAAAAGAGTTTAACGTAGCCTAAACCGCCTATGCAAACTACTTCGTCACCTCCTATTCTCCCCTTCATTTTAATTTGACAATGTCATATTAGCATAAATTTATTAAAGACATTTTCCTTGGCATTGCGAATATAACATGATTATAATCCGGAAATATTCCTTTCGATCTCGGCATGTGACCGAGGAGAATTTTTAGCTCGTGAAGATCCATTCATTGTACCTTGAGAATGGAGGATATATCGCGGGAATTCGTAGATAGCCCAGGCTGACCACTACTGGACTCATCACAGACATTCGTCAATTCGCTT
>PIXU01000086.1 GCA_003601795.1 Candidatus Methanophagales archaeon | reverse complement strand
TTCAAATCTATTTCTACGAATAGCTTCAATATGGTTTCTTGTAGATATGTATGGGTTTGCACATTGTTCACCTCCATTAAACCTTTTTAAATGGTGGTGCAACGTTTAAAAAATGTTAGCTACTGAATAGTAATATACAAATTAAACTAATCTCATTTGTTCTATAACTCCCTGCGCCGGAATATAAACATAAAGAGCAAGTAATCCGATTATAACATAATTCTTGGGCATCGGCGCCGATGCCCCGTTTTTCAAAACGACGTCCGTGACTTCAATCAACCAAACATTTAAATACCGTTCAGAGTAATAATAGGTATTGATAACATGGGGGAGATAGAAACATTCGGAGAGCATAAGGCGCGCTGGATGACCATATCCACCGATGAGTACGAATCAATGAAATCAACGCTTGAAGTTCTTTCAGACCCTGAATTGATGGAACAAATAAAAGAAAGCAGAGAGGATTTCGAAGCGGGGAGATTCAAAAAAGTCCTGGACTTATTAAAAGAAAGTTTGTGAAAGCAAAGATTAAACCACAAGATTACACAGATTTTCACGAGAAATTGTGAAGATTTAAGTTTAACATTGTTGATTTTTATCATCTGTGTTAATTAAGCCCTTTCAGGGCTTGCGGAGACGTGGGCAGAGCCCACAAGCGTTAATCTGTGTCAACAATTTATTTTAAAATCTCGTGGTTTTTAGCTGGGTTCCACCGCATCATGACTCAGCGTAAACACCTCTTTAAGCTGCTCTGTTGATAATTCCGTGAGCCATGCCTCGCCAGCACTGATAATAGCGTCCGCCAGTTCCTTTTTCTGCTCTATCATCTGGTCTATGCGCTCCTCAAGCGTGCCGATGCAGACGAACTTATGAACCTGAACGTTTTTCTTCTGCCCTATACGAAAAACGCGGTCCGTTGCCTGATTCTCAACTGCGGGATTCCACCACCGGTCAAAGTGGAAGACATGATTCGCAGCAGTCAGGTTGAGTCCAAGCCCACCTGCCTTGAGTGAAAGAACAAATAGCGGTGGTCCTTGAAGGTCACTCTGGAAACGCTGAATCATAACATCTCGCTGCTTCTTTGGTGTCCCCCCATGCAAGAACAGCGTCTCGCCCCCTAACTTCTCCTGTAAATAGTGCCGCAGCATAGCACCCATTCCCGCGAACTGCGTGAAAATCAGTGCTTTGTCGCCCTCGGCAAGCACCTCCTCAAGCATCTCTTCCAGCCGGGCGAGTTTTCCGGAACGTCCTTCCAAGATGCTGCCGTCCTGGAGGAACAGCGCAGGATGATTGCAGATTTGCTTCAGCTTCATCAAAGTAGCCAGCACCAGCCCCTTACGTTCGATTCCTTCGGAGTTCTCTATTCTATCGAGCATCTCCGAAACCACAGCCTCGTAAAGCGATGCCTGCTCGCGCGTGAGGTTGTAGTAAACTTTCATCTCCATCTTCTCCGGTAAATCATTGATAACTTTAGGGTCGGTTTTCACACGTCGGAGGACAAAGGGCTGAACTATGCGGCGAAGCACTTCGGCACGCTCCTTTTTTCGGTATTTCTCAATTGGTAAGGCGAAGTTCGTGCGGAAATGTTGTGCGGATTTCAGGTATCCGGGGTTGAGGAAGTCCATGATAGACCAGAGTTCCGACAGGCGGTTTTCTACCGGCGTCCCGGTGAGTGCGATTCGGTGTGTGGCTTTGAGCTTCTTTATCGCCTGCGTCTGTTTAGCAGCGGGATTTTTAATATTCTGCGCCTCGTCCAGCACGATATGCTGCCAGTGAACCGCAGAAAGTGTATCTTCGTCTCGATGCGCCAGTGCGTAAGTGCAGATGACGAGGTCGTTCTTCTTCGCTTCCCTACCGAACTTCTTCCCCGTGAGTCTATCGGCACCGTGATGAATCATGACTTTAAGCGATGGTGCAAAACGTTCAACCTCCTTTTGCCAGTTGCCCACTACCGACATAGGGCAGATTAGAAGTGTTGGTGCAATGGAAAACTTCTTTCCTCGTTTACCCGAAACGCTGGAACGTTCATGTAGAAGAAAAGCGATTAACTCGATGGTCTTCCCTAAACCCATATCGTCTGCCAAGCAAGCACCAAGCCCGAATTTATTGAGATATGCGAGCCAGGAGACACCTTTTATCTGATATAGGCGGAGCTTGCCTTTGAAGGTTTTCGGCGCCTTAATAGGTGTCATCTTAACTCCTTCGCCTTTAGAAAGACTGTCCAACATATCTTCGAGCCAGCCCTCTGCCTCCACATCCACTATGGGAAGCCCTACTTCGGTCTCTACAGCCTCTGCACCTCCGCCCAACCCAAGCTGCATCGCCTCGCCCAAGGTCATCTCACCGCTACCGTGCTTCTTTTTGAAAAATTCGATTGCCGTTTCCACGTCCTCTGGTCGCAATTCCACCCACTGCCCCCGTACCCGAACCAGAGGCACCTTCAGCCCGGCTAACTGCTCGAACTCATTCTCAGAAATCGTTTCATCTCCTATCGCCACCTCCCAGTCATAAGTGATAATCCCTCTGACACCAAAAAGTCCCGAAGTCTCCACTTTACCACTTGCACCTGACTTCCCAGATGCAGGCTTCAGCTTAAGTTTTACGCCCATACGAGCAGCAGGTTTTTCCCACCACGATGGAAGGAGGACACCGAAACCACTCTGCTCCAGAAGTGGTGCCGACTCACGCAGAAAAGAATAAGCCTGCTCTGCGTTCAGTTCCAAACCCTCCGGGCGTGCCGTTTGCAAACTCTGCTCAATAGCGGGAAAAGTACGGGATGCATTTCCCAGATCTGCGAGCAATTGTTCCTGTGGATTTTCAAACCTTCGTTTGAGAAAAGTAAGCGTGCTTGACCTCGCTTTCCACACCTTCTCAGCGGGAACCAGCAGACTCCGGTCGTCTTTTGCCTGAAGGAAAAAGCGGACTTCCCAGTTTTCTACATTGCCTGACTCTGACTCTGATTCTAACCCTAAATCTGACGCAGAAGGAGGTTCAAGCCTAAAACAGGTGCGAAACGGTGCATCCGGCGCCACGGGCTGAAGTTGCGTGAGCCATGCTTGTAGCTCGCTGTAAAAGGTGCTTAATACTTCGGCAGGTGCCGTAAGAACAGTGTTCCCTGTTGATGTTGAGAGTGCAGAGAGCCACTGTTCCAGTAAAGGGACAACTTTGGGACGGCGCCCACGACGAGGTGGAAGTAGCGAAGTGGATGCTAAACTTTCACGTATAAATGCGTCTACCGTTTGATTAACAAAACTCAAAACCAAGCCTGCCGGCGATAGCAACTGCGATTTATCTTTGTCTGAGAATGCCCGGCAGCTTGGTGGCATCGCCTCTACCAGTGCTTGCACGCGTTCTGAGTCCTCCTCTGTAATCACCGCTTCCCATGCAGCCCGGAAGTCATGTTCCCCAACTTTGATTGAAGGCGTAAACTGCTGTCTCGCAATAAGTTCAAGTGAGAACTTTGCCGCTCCTATCCAGAATCGTAAGGAACTACCGAAAGCAAAGCCACGGGAAGGCTGCTCCGGCAGCCCGACTAAGAAATTAAATGCCGAATAAGGCTCGAAAAGCAATGCCTCAATATTCCATCCCGCTAACCCGGTTGCTTTATCAGTGCCGTAATCGTCTTCGTCTTCCCGAATCAGCCACGGTGAGGGCAGCGGACCTTTTTGTGTGGAGGGTAAGAGAAAAGTTCGCTTTTCAAACTTCGCAGACTTTAAACATGTTTTATCGGAAATATCCCCGATAAGTTCTCTTAACTCCGTGGCAGGTAGTGCAAAAGGATGTGTTTTTATTTTGGGCTTCTTTGGCTTCCGACCGCGACTTTTTGGAACTGCTGTTGGCATAGTGGAAGATTCTGCCCAGAGAAAAAGTCCTCCTTTATTTCCGTCCCATACTGCATGTAAGACCTGCATGCGCCCAACCTCCTTATTCTTCTTCAAAAAATATAGTGATTGATGTTAGTATTAAACCCAGTAAAACAAAAATGTTATCGAAATGATTCGCACAGAAAATCTGACGAAGGTTTACCAGATGGGTGATGCGGAAGTTTACGCATTGCACGATGTGAATTTAGATATACAAGACGGTGAGTTCATTGCGATAATAGGACCTTCGGGCTCGGGCAAGTCCACACTGCTCAATCTGATCGGCTGTTTGGATAAGCCGACAAGCGGTGCGGTCTTCATAGATGGTATAAATACAGGCAAGCTAAACGAAAATGGACTTGCAGAGATAAGAAGGAGGAAAATAGGATTCATATTCCAGCAGTTTAATCTCGTCCACACGTTAAATGCGTTAGAAAACGTTGCACTTCCCATGTTCTTCGCTGGCGTGAAACGAGAAACGAGGCTGAAGAGAGCGGAGGAACTGCTTGCCAAGGTCGGGCTTGGCGATCGGATATACCATAAACCTTCGGAAATGAGCGGGGGGCAGCAGCAGCGAGTGGCTATTGCACGAGCGCTTTCTAATGACCCGGAAGTCGTCATTGGTGATGAGCCAACGGGAAATGTGGACACAGAAACGGGAAATACGATAATGGGCCTCTTAGAAGGTTTGAACAAAGAGGGCAGGACGATTATTGTGGTAACGCACGATGCGGAGATTGCAGCCCGTGCCGGTAGAACAAAGCGGATGAGGGATGGAAAGGTGCTTGATTGAGCGATTTGTATAGAAATAAAAGGAGTTAAGCAAATACTGATGATAGACAAATTTCTGCTGGCGTACCGGAGCATAAGGGAGAAACGAACTCGCTCGATACTCACCGTACTGGGCATTGCGGTGGGCATAGCGGCTATCGTTTCTTTGATGAGCGTTGGCTATGGCATGGAAGAGGCGATAACTGGTGAATTGATGGGGATGGCAGATATGATCTCGGTGATGCCAGGTAAAATAACGGGCCACACTTATGTAGAGTTGGGGAGTTTTACCGATAGAGACGTAAAAGACGTGCAGAGGATAAGCGGGATAAAGGACATAACAGCAATGACGTACGATGCCGCGGAAGTGAAGTATCGAAACAAACGTGCGCCCGTTTTTATCATCGGTGGTGATACCAAAGAGTTGGGGAGCTTCTATGTAGAGCCGGTAGGAATCAAGGAAGGTAGATGGCTCCGCGAAAATGATTTTAAGGGGTGCGTCATAGGGCACCGGGTAGCCAACGACTTTTTCGATGACATCATACACGTCAACGATAAACTGATAATAAATGGTGATAAATTCATTGTGGTCGGCGTTTTTGAAAAGGCAAGCACGCTGTATGCCTCTGATGTCGATCCCTTTATTTTTCTCACATTGCACGCTTCAAAGGAAGCTCTGCAAACCGATGAGGTAAAATACATCATGGTGAGGGTCTATGACATAGATGAAGCGGAAGAGATAGCAGAGGAGATCAAGGAAGTGATAAATGATAACCACGGGCTTGATGATTTCGCCATTGCAATGACGATGGGTAGCATGATAGAACAAATAGGAACCGTCTTTAATATTATTCGCGGTGTCCTGGTGGGTATAGCGGCAATCGCACTCGTTGTTGCATCCATTGGTATCATGAACACGATGTTGATGTCTGTAATGGAGCGTACGCATGAGATTGGCGTGATGAAAGCGATTGGTGCGAAGAGCAGTGACGTCCTTTCTCTTTTCCTCATCGAATCGAGTATGGTGAGTCTGGTGGGCGGTGTGGTTGGCTGTGTACTGGGCGCTGTGGCTGCGAAAGTCATCAGTCTCAGTGCAGGCACTGCATTGGGAATTGAATTTGGTGCGGTGGTGAAACCCGAAGTGTTACTTGGCGGCATGGCCGTTGCGATGGTTGTGGGCGTTTTATCAGGGTTCTATCCCGCGCGTAAGGCGTCAAGAATGAGTCCGGTCGAAGCGGTGAGGTACGAATAATGAGAGATGCATTTTCGCTGACATATAGGAATATAAAGGAGCGAAAAGCTCGTGCTGCACTCACGATACTGGGCATTATGGTAGGCATAGGTGCGGTAGTTGCCTTGATTTCCATTGGCTTTGGCATGGAGGAGTCAATCACGGGGGAACTCGTTGAGATGGCAGATGTCATCATGGTAACGCCGATGAGAATGGAACTTGGGAGCATTGGCGCGTTTGGCAGCTTTACCGGCCGTGATCTGGAAGCGGTGGATAGAATCGCAGGTGTAAAAGATGCTGTGGCAATGAGAGGCAAGATGGAAGAAGTGGAATACAAGGGTGGGAAGTTCATGGTGCAGGTCATTGGTACAGATCCCAAAGATGTAGGTGCGCTATTTGGAGCGATGGTGAAGCCAGAAGAGGGGAGATACTTAAAGGCAAACGACCACAAAACATGCACCATCGGATACAGCATTGCCAATGATTACTTCGATGACGAGATTGGAGTTAATGATAGGATAACGATAAATGGCAGTAAGTTCAGGGTTGTTGGGGTGCTGGAGAAGCAAGGAGGGTTCAGGTCTGAAACGGATTCAGCGATATATGTAACAGCACGAGATTCTATGAGTATTCTGAATAACGAGGATATTTCAACCATCTTTGTCAGGGTGCGAAACATAGCGGATGCGGAGGAGATAGCGACGGAGATAGAGGAGCGAATAGATGACAATCACAAGCTGGATGATTTTACGTCTGCAATGACGATGGGAAGCGCGATAGAGCAGATGGAGTCCATTTTCGGGATAGTGCAAGTGGTTTTAATCGCCATCGCTTCTATTTCACTTATCGTTGCTGCTATGGGGATAATGAACACTATATTGATGTCCGTGATGGAGCGTACGCATGAGATTGGTGTGATGAAAGCGATCGGCGCGAAGAACAGGAATATTCTTTTTCTGTTCTTACTCGAAGCGGGAGTAGTGAGTGCAATAGGAGGCGTGTGTGGCTGTATCGTCGGCGTCATTGGCGCTCATGCTATAAGTTTCGGCATACAGACGCTGTTTGACGTGGAAATCGCAGCGATTGTGAAGCCCGAAGTTCTACTTGGTGGAGTCGCGGTTGCGATGCTCGTGGGTATTATTTCAGGGTTGTATCCCGCGAGGAAGGCGTCAAAGATGAGTCCTGTGGAAGCGGTGAGGTATGAGTAGAAAAATCTCAAATCTCAAGCATCAAATAACAAACAAAATTCAAATCCTAATTTCAGAAACCCTCTGCGTAATCGGCGCTCTCCGCGGTAATAAATCGCAGACTATATTTTTAAATAGTGCCCTAATATTATTACTATAAGTAAAGCACACATAGTTAACCAAACAAGAATGAGAAAAATAGTGAACTCACCAGACTTGAAACTGTTTCTGTTCTATGGATTAGTGCTTATACCAACGTTCTTTTTGTGCTGCTCGCGAAACGATGTGGCTTTCTTCTTTGTTCTCGTGGCGATGCTTCTGACAAGCGTGATAGAGATACCCATCTACGGATTTAGAACAAAGAAGCCAAGATATAGTGCGCTTGAGGCAGCGTGTATCGGTGATTTTTACGGCGTGCCAATATTGGAGGAGATGCAGGCAGACAATGGAAGGACATATAAAACACAGGTAACACTGAATGTAGGCGGCTTCATTATACCACTGCTTTTCTCCGTTTATCTGCTGCTAAGCTATTCCACACGCTTGTTAGAAATAGCGCTGGCTATCTTGCTAATGGCTCTCTTTTCCTACATGCTTTTAGAGGTAAAAGCAGGCGTGGGCATCGTAATTCCGAGTTATGTAGGTGTGTTTGCCATTCCTCTTGCATTTATACTCGCACCCGAAGCACAAGCAGGGAATATAGCAATAGCGGGGTTGATATTCATACTGGCAATTTTTGGCATTCTATTGGGACTGCTAATAGCGGTGGCAACACTGTCCCGAGAAGAAGTAGGAAGCGCTTTTTTTAATCTCGGTGGCATAGGCAGCTTTCAGCCTATATACCTCATCTCCATTCTGGCTTTGTTAATTGGAACGGTACCGTAGCACAGCACGGCACCGAATACTATCTTGCACAAAATTCGTGGGATTTTTTAGCAGACATCAAGAAAGAATAATTTTTGATAATCGGACGCAGATGAACGCGGATAATCAGGATTTTAAATATAAGGCTTAGTAGAGGCATTTGATAATTTGAGGAAATAGTTTTCTGCACAAATCCGCGTAAATCTGCGTCCTAAATAGGTAGAGGTCATACTTTATATACATCGAGAAAATAGATGAAAAATAAAGTAATATTAAAATTAGGTGGCAGTCTGATAGAAAAATCACGGGACATCCTGCGGGTTCTTGTAGATTATGTCCATGAGCGTGATGGGGATAAAAATAGAGATTTTACCCTGGTACTGATTCCCGGTGGTGGACCTTTTGCAGAAACGGTACGAAATATCGCTGCGACTATGTCAATACCCGATGAACCAGCACATTGGATGGCTGTTCTCGCAATGCACCAGTACGGGCTTTTTTTGGCTGCTTGTAGCGGCGGCGGTGAAGCCGAGATACCATTGGTCGAAAGCGTGGATGAGGATGAAATAGACCGGGCTGGACCGATATGCATATTACTGCCCTACAAGATACTAAAACAGGATGATTGCTTACCTCATACCTGGGACGTCACGTCGGATACGATAGCTGCGTTTGTCACAAACAGGCTGGGTGAAAAGAGATTCATAAAATTGACCGATGTAGATGGAATACGTGATAAAAAGAGCGGGCGTCTTATCGAAAAAATCCGGGCGAACGAGCTGGCGGGGGAACAGGCAGCGGGTCTAAATTGTATTGATGCGGAGCTTCCTGGATTTTTAATGCAGACCGAAATGAGCTGTATTATTGTAAACGGCAACTACCCAAACAGGATAATAGATGCAATCGAGGAGAAAGAGAACGAGAACAAGACGGTCTGCACAAAAATCTTTTAGAGTAAATAAGTCGCAGAAGGGTACTGTCGAATTTTTCAGTGAAATTGCTAAATCCTTAAATTTCATCGCAGAGCACACGGAGAACGCAAAGGCAAAATAAATTATAGACACAGATTAACGCTTGTGGGCTCTGCCCACATCACCGCAAGCCCTGCAAGGGCTTAATTAACATAGATAGATGTTAAAAAATTCCCAAATGGGATAAAGGTATATTTCCTCTATATTTTCATATTTTGTATGCACATATAAATTACTTTGCATTACCATCACCCCCTTGAACTCTAAATAGATGTTGAGATACTCCTTCACGGTGAAAGAGCTCATTTCAAGCGTTCTCGCGATTTCTTCAGCACTCATATTCCTATCTGCGAGCATGTGGACCTTATTAAAAGCTCTGATGTACCTGTCACAGGCATCCTCTGAGTTTTTTGTCCTCCTTGCAATCTCGGGGGTGAGATACCCTTCCAGATAAAGCCTGATTATGATTCTCTTGTGCGTTATAGCCCTGCCGAGGTCATGAACAGTACCTCTAGTCGGGACTACCTCCCTTGTTCTTTCCATGTATTCACGAACCTGCTTACTCATAACGGGGCTTCGCCCCGTTGACCCCAAAAACCCTGTAAGGGTTTAGTCGAAGGTGAGATATTCAATAGTAAAGCGATGTCATTATTGCTTAGAACGCCCCCTTGCTCGTATCCCTCTTTGAAAAGCCTTATTATCCTCTTCTCCCGTACTTCCCTCGTGGTAAATCCTGATGACAACATGTCG
>PIXU01000085.1 GCA_003601795.1 Candidatus Methanophagales archaeon | reverse complement strand
TGCACCACCAATTGCCGCTGCTAGAGGAATGGTTATTACCCATGCAGTAACCATTCGCCCTACTTCTGACCATCTTATTCGCCGCAGGCTTTGAAAGAACGTCCCGCCGATTACCGCAGAGCCTATTACGTGCGTGGTACTTGCGGGCATACCTGCTAAACTCACCGCTACCACTGCGATACCTGCACCTGTTTCCGCAGCGAATCCGTGTTTCGGCTCCAGTTTTGTCAATCGCCAGCCCATTGTTCTTATTACTCGCCAGCCCATTAAAAGCGTGCCCAGCGCCATTACCGACCCACACATTATCTTCACCCACCAGGGCACGGGGAATTGCTCTGGATGCTCTACAAAAATGAAACCGCCGGTTATTAATGCTGCCGTTATTATGCCCATCGCATTTTGCGTATCGTTCATACCGTGGCTGAAAGCCATAAAGGAGGAGGAAATAATCTGTAGCTTTTTGAATCCTCTCTCTGTCCTAGTCGCCGGCGTAGTTTTGAAGAATCGGTAAAGCACCCAACTGATGAGGGAAAAGAGCAAAGCTCCAGCTACAAATCCCGCAAAAGGACCGAGCGCAATGGCAAGAAATACTTTATCGGTAAGCACTTCCCACTGTACTATCTCTGTTCCCCCTGCAACGAGTCCCGCACCGAGAATTGCCCCTACTAACGAATGTGTCACACTTATAGGGATGCCAACGGTGGTGCAGACATAAGTCCATATTATTGCGCCGACTAAGCCACTGATGAGCACCATGAGGAAAGTGTTTTTCGGTAGAGCCTCTGGCGGAATGATTCCCTTACCAATGGTCTTCGCTACCGCTGTAAAGGCGAGAGCACCGAGGATATTAAAGAAACTCGCCAACGCCAGTGCCTTCAGCGGCGTTAACGCTCTGGTTGCAATTACCGTGGCAATCGCATTCGCACTGTCATTCGCACCATTTAAAAAATCGTAGAGTAAGGCAAGAGCAATTATTACGATAACAAAGCCCAGCACCGTCTCCATCAATCAGATACCACCTTTTAATCTAAATGTCTCCAAGATATTTGCCACGTCCTCACACTGGTCCATTGTATCTTCTAAGATGTCCACTATTTCTCGAAGCAGCAGTCTTTCAAGAAGTTCATCAGGATTTTTCACCGGTGGGGTCATCAGTGTTCGCAGCCATTTACGGTTTATTTTATCGGCATCGTTTTCTAATTCATTTGTTTTTATGCAGCACATTTCTAATGTTGGTTCCTCACATTTCATATCGCGTAAACAATGAACTGCCTTTCTTATTTCACGCGAAGCCTCGAGGATAATGGGAGAGAAATCGCTTACAGGCTCTGGAAGCGTCTGCCTCTGCGTGAATGTCAGCCTTACTACGGCTTTCTCGATACCATCAATTACATTATCCAGGTTATGAGCGAAATAACGGATATCGCCCTTTTCTTCCGTAACCCTTGTGTGGTCGTAAAACAGTCCCTGTATGATTTGATGAACAACCGAATCAGCTTCTCCTTCCAGCACTTCGAGTTGTGCACTGATTTGCGACAGTTTGGAATAATCGACCCCCAATCCCACTAATAGCTCCGCTGCTTCCACCGCCTTCTCCGTAAGCTCCTCAAAGAGATCGAAAAATTTCCGTTCATGTGGTAAAAACGTCATTTTATGCAAAACCGAATTCAATGCCAATGCCTTCGACACTACACTTTTTTTCATCTTTTCGCTATCAGCATATAGAAATAAAAAGGGAGTATTTAAATTTTTCTAAATTTATCTATATAAAAAGGTTACTATATAGACCCTTACAGAAAACTGTAAGGAAATAAATTGTTGACACAGATTAACGCAGATTAACGCAGATGAAACGAGTAATGACGTTAAAAGTACCTTAGGCCAACAAAAGAAAAAATCCGTGTAAATCCGTGTCTTAAATAGAAGAGCGCAGCGACCACAGCGTTTTCAGATGGTTTTTATCTTTGCTCGTTTTTTTCTGATGCCTCTGCATGCTTTGCGTACGCTGCGGTAAAAAGTATCTAAGCGAGGTAATCCAACAATTTCCTGAATGCTTTACCTCTATGCGATAGTCTGTTCTTCTCTTCGGGACTCCGCTCTGCAAACGTCTTCCCTTCGACTTCAAATATAGGGTCGTAGCCAAATCCCCCCGCTCCTCTTCCCCTCTCCGTTATTTTACCTTCGGCGGTGCCGACAAAAAGACGCGGTGCGGTATTCGCCGATTCGCAGAACGCAACGACGGTTTTAAACGTGGCTTTTCGCTCTTCTCCTCTTTTATCGGCCATCAACTTCAGTATTCCCTCATTACCTATTGTATCGAACACAAAAGCGGAGAAGGGCCCCGGAAAGCCATTTAATGCGTGGATAAGCAGCCCGGAATCTTCTAAAAAGAAGGGCGTTTTTATCGCTCTTTTCTCACGTATATAATTCGCGCTTTCTCGCGCTACGGACTCTATTTCATAAAGCTGTAACTCGGGATAGTCATAATCGAGATGTTCTATTGTTATCTCCTTCGCTTCTGCAGCAGCCAAATCGGTTATCTCTTTTACCTTGTTCTTGTTCGTAGTGATAAAGACAATTTCCATCTTTGTTACCTCATTTGGGATTTATCGTCGTGCCGTGATGCTTCCCCTGAACGGCATTCAAAATATCATGCGGGTTACTGCCATCAATAACAAGGGTCTTTATCCCGCTTCGTTCTATTATCTTCGCTGCAACGGGGTCAATA
Source organism: Candidatus Methanophagales archaeon (assembly GCA_003601795.1). Classification (GTDB taxonomy): domain Archaea; phylum Halobacteriota; class Syntropharchaeia; order Alkanophagales; family Methanospirareceae; genus QEXZ01. Next base: position 7,810 of record PIXU01000085.1, on the reverse strand, counting down.
ACAATTCTTGACCCTGCTTTTAGTTCCTCTTTCGCGGTAAGCGCAACGAGTTCCTTTGCCGTGAGTTTGTCGTATTTCTTTGCTTCTGGATACCTGTGTGGGTCTGCATCGTAGACACCATCTACCGATGTCACATCTATGAAGAGGTCTGCATTGACATACTCGGCGAGAATTGCCGCTACGGCATCGGTGGTATATCCAGGACTTACACCACCCATCACGGATATTCTCGCTTCTTTTACTGCTTCTGCTCCCGCTCCTGCGACTTCATTATAAGCTGAGAACGGTTCGGGATGCGCATTGCGCAAAGCAGAGATGAGCAATTTCGCATTTACTCTTGTCAGTGCAATGCCGATATAATCGCATATTGTTTCGTTCGCACCCAACTCACGCGCTATTTTTATGCGCTCACGCGCTATTTTACCGCCACCTGTAACGATATAGAGGCCATACAATTTCGCAATCTCTTCTAATACCGCCGCAATTTGTTTTATGCGCGTGGCATCCTCAAAGAAAATCCCGCTTAATGAAATGACTACTTTCATGTTTAACCTGCCCCATCCTGTACAAGAATTTAATTGCTCTTTAAATGCCTTATTATTTTAATATAAAAAGTATTTGTTTAGCTAACCCCTCAGATTACACAGATTTCCACGTGATTAGACGTGAACTGTCCTGTATTAGTTGTCCTGACACCTGACACCTGACACCTAAAACCTATTTAGAATACATGCACCGCGGATGCTTTAAACGTGATATACACTTCTCCTCCTGTTTTCAAATTCATCTCATCAAATGACTGCCTGGTTATTGCGACAATAAAAGGATTATCAATACCAACATCAACAGCGATTCTGAGGATAGTCCCTGCATCTACTATACTCGCTATTTTTCCCTTAAACGAGTTTCTGGCGCTCGACACAATTTGTTTTGTTGAGACCAATATATCCTCCGGTCTAATGGATACATGGACAGTTCCGGGCTTAAGCGTGGCAGACACGATGTTTATGCCATCCACGTCAATGCAGGCTATGTCGTTATCAACGCGGGACTCACCCTGAAACAGGTTACCAACGCCAAGGAACTCAGCAGCGAATTCCGATTCGGGTTTCCTGAACACCTCGTTCGGCGTACCTACCTGCACAATCTCGCCTTTGTCCATTACCGCCATCCGGCTGCCGAGCAAAAAAGCCTCCTCAAAACTGTGCGTTACGTGAATAATAGTAGTATTCGTGATTGAATGGACATTCTTCAACTCTTGACGCAGCCGTTCCGTTGTTTGTGTATCCAGCGCACTTAGCGGCTCATCCAGCAACAGGACTTTCGGCTCCATAATCAGTGCGCGGGCTATCGCAATCCGCTGCTGTTCGCCACCGCTCAGCGTGCCGGGGCACCGATGCAAGAGATGGAAAACACCCATCAAGTTTGCAAGTTCGTCCACCCTGCGTTTGATTTCCCTTTTCGATACTTTTCGCGACTTCAGCCCAAAACCTATGTTTTCCTCTACCGTCAAAAAAGGGAACAGGGTGTAATCCTGATAAACCATGCCTATGTTTCGCTCCCTCGGTGGAATATCCGTGATGTCCTGCTCGTCAAGGAATATTCTGCCACTATCCACGCGGTAAATGCCCGCTATCGTCTCAAGCAGGATGGTTTTCCCGGCTCCCGTGGGACCCAGCACCATAAAATACTCGCCATTCTTTATGTCCAGCGTTACGTCCTGTAAGAAGAACTCGCCCAGATCCTTTGATAGATGTTCTATTCTTATCATTCTTTGTTTCTTTGGTAAAGCTTTCTTTTCTAAAGAAAGGTTTTAGAACACACGCGTAAAACCTCCATATCTTTCAAACACGAACAGAGATATAAGCGATATGATAATCAGGATAGTTGCAGCCGCAATGGCTAAATTCAGCTCGCCACAGGACATGTTCAGGTACAATGAGATGGGTAAAGTCTCGGTTTTCATTCTCGTTGCCCCTGCGACCATCAGTGCGGCACCAAACTCGCCTATTCCTTTTGACCATGTTATAATGGAACCCGCTAAGAGTCCATTCTTCGACATGGGTAGTGTTACACGCCAGAACGCCTGCGCTTCGGTGCAGCCAAGTGTTTCCGCCACGTGCTCGTATCTTGGATTTATACTCTGAAACGTTCCACGTAGTATCCGGAACATGAACGGCACATTCACAAAGAACTGCGCAATTATTATCCCCAGCGGCGTGAACACAAATGTAAGCCCCGCATCGGCAAGACCTCTCCCGAATGAGGTCGTGCCAAACAGAATTAACAAGCCCACTCCTGCGACCAGCGGTGGTAACGCCAGCGGTGCATCCAGAATCGTATTGACCACACTCTTGCCAAAGAAGTCGTATCGCGCAAGTGCGTATGCTGCAGGTATCGAAATGCCAATGCACATAACTGTGGACACGACAGCCGTTGTCAAACTCAATTTTATCGCAAATTGTATCTCCTCAGAGAGAATACTTGTTATTAGTGCCGGCAGCGTGGTGTGCGTAACGACACAAATAATCAGAACCAGGATAAAAGCAGCGAGAAATAAACTTGATAGTACCGTAATAATCTTGATTTTTGACCGCTTCAATTTCTTTAGCATTGCGTTTATCTGTTCCTATTCAGGTCTATGCTTGCCTGATTCGCCCTTAACCATGTCTAAGTGAGGACTACTGAGCCATCCGCTCTTTGCATTATCTCTATGGTCAAACTGCGGCACGAAGGGTTTTATATCGAGAAGAGGTGCCCCGTCTATGATGTCCACCTCGCTGATTTCCAGTTTGTTCCCTCTCACGCTCTCCAACCTCACGACCGACAACCCGATGGGATTGGGTCGTTTGAAATGTCTAATTGAGAAGATTCCGTGCTGTTCGTCTTCTAAAAAGGGCTCCGAGACCAATGAATAGCCATCAGCGAGATGAAAATGGTAAATAAGGATGACGTGCGAGAAGCCCTCGATGTCCTTGAGTCCATCGGCATATTCGGGAAATACCTCTACCTCGCCCTTAGCGTCTTTTGCGAACACGCCTTGAATCGGGGCTTCTGCTTTATCCCTGAAACCCGTGTGTATGACTCCAATTGGTCTGTATGTTAGCTCATCCATATTTTTTCCCATCTCTCTTACTTTTCACGCTACTTCCTATTTTATTGTTATGTTTTTTCACTGAAATATCCTATTTTATCCTATTCATATTTCGGATTGGGGTATGTCGTAAAGCCGTGTTTCTCGAATACCTCTTTTCCTTCATCAGAGGCGACGAAATCAACGAACTTCGTTGCCATGTCTTTGTTTTCCGAAAACGTTAGCGTGCCTATTGGAATCACTTTTATGATATTCTGCTCCTTTGGTATCTCTATAATATCCGTTTCTTTCTCAGTCCTAACTAACGATGCGTTCCATATTATTGACGCATCTGCCGTGCCCATGCACGTAGAGACCACCAGCTCATTTACCGTAGCGGTGCGAGCAATGACATTTGCATCTACGGCATCAAAAATCCCGTTCTTCTCCAGTATTTTGTTCGCAACCTTACCACACGCAGCTGCTTTTGCGTCTCCTAAAACGACTTTCACGCCTGGCTTTGTGAGGTCATTCAAAGACGTTATATTCGCGGGATTTCCCTCGGGAACTGCTATCACAGGTATATGATACGCTACACGCTGCTCGTAATCAACAAACCCTTTTTCTTTCGCTTTTTCTATGTACATCGCTGCCCCTGGCATATAGACATCTCCCTGTTGTATCAGTTCTATCTGGCTCAAGAGTGTATTGGAACCGCCATAGTTGTAGTTCACGGTAACGCCATATTTCTGCTCAAACAGCGTTCCAATCTCATCCATTGGCTTGAGCATTCCCGCACCTGAATAGACCATGAGCGCCTGTGGCGTTTCGGAAGCGCAGTAAAAAGCCGCAGCCGACACGCACACAATCGCTGCAATCGCTATTAGTGTTCCTAATACCAATATTTTTCTTCTTTCCATTTTATTTTTCATCACCGATATGCAATAATATACTATTCGGTATAAAAGCTTTTCGTTTTTTTTTAACGGTGGTTTTTCTAACTCACCTCACCACATGAACCGAAGTAGCTTTAAAAGTTGCATAGACCTCCTCACCCTTTTGCAGCCCGAGACTTTCACGTGATTGCTTTGTAATAAGAGCAACAAGCGAATTATCCATCTTCACACGTGTTAAAGAACCCATATCGTCCAATGCTTCTATTCTTCCTTTCATGACATTCTTTGCACTGCTTTCGCCTCGGCTTTCAGACAAAATTATGTCTTCAGGTCGTACAAATAATTTTACCGCGCCTGCACGGTAGTCGGAAATAGCAAATATGTTACAGCCCAAATCAACTTCTATCTCTGCAACGCCGTTCTCATTATTTCGAACCACGCCGCTCAATATGTTCTCAACACCAACAAAATCAGCTATCTCCTCATCTTGGGGCTTGTTGAATATCTCGTAAGGAGTGCCGACCTGCATTATTCGCCCGCGCATCATTACTGCTATTCTATCTGCTAAAACCATCGCCTCTGTCTGGTCATGCGTTACGTGAACCATTGTAATTCCTAACTCCCGCTTTATCTTCTTCAGTTCTTCTCTCAGGTAGTCTTTCGTTCGGAGGTCTAATGCGGATAATGGCTCGTCCAGAAGCAATATTGAAGGTTCAATGGCAATCGCTCTGGCAATAGCAACCTTCTGCTGCTCTCCACCGCTTAACGTAGCAGGATAGCGATGTGCAAGATGGGCTATACCCAGCCAGTCCATTATTTCTTTCAACCTTTTTCTGGTTGTATCCGGAGATGCGGACTTTCTCAACTTCAATCCGAACTCTATGTTCTCTTCGACGGTAAAATGAGGGAATAGTGAATAATCCTGGTAAATAAAGCCAATTCGCCTTTTCTCGGGTGGTAAATTCGTTACTTCTTTCCCTGCTATTCTGACTTCTCCGCGGTCGGGGAAATAAAAACCTGCGATTATTTCGAGTAGTAAAGTCTTTCCAGCGCCGGTAGGACCCAATATCACAAAATATTCGTTCTCTTTTATCTCAATGTTTATATCTTTTAGCGAGAACTCTTTCCAATCCCTATATAAGTCACTCACTTCTATCATTTATTCAGTAGTTCCTTTTCCCTTGTAGCACCCGCAGTAATACAAAAATAACCAAACAAATCGAAATCAACAAAACCGAAATCGGCCTTGAGGCAGCTAACCCAAAAGATGTAAACTTCTCGTAGATTAAAATCGGTGCAGAGATAGGATGGTATGCGAGAATCAGAACAGCCGAGAACTCGCTTATCGCCCGCCCCCAACTGAGAATCGCACCGCTTAATATGGATGGAAAAGCAAGAGGAAACGTTATTTCTCTGAACGTTCTCCAATGCGATGCGCCCAATGAGCGTGCAACGTTTTCTAGCCGTGGGTCAACCTCCTTGAACCCTTCTCTCGCGGTGTCTATTAAATACGGAAGGCTCATGAAAAGCATCGCAACCACGATTCCAAGGTACGCATCGGTAGTTACAATTCCTAACCTTTTTAGTGGTGCCCCAATCACTCCATACCGCATGAATATCCCATATAACGCAATCCCTGCAACAACGTGTGGAATCATCAATGGGATGTCCACAATGCCTTCTATAATGCTCTTACCTGGGAAATCCTTTCTTGCGAGGAAATACGCTAATGGGACGCCGAAAAAAAAAGCAATTAGTGTGGATGCTATAGCCATAGAAATGCTTATCCCTATTGCTTTTAGAACTACTGAGTTCGTTACAGCATCAATTAACGTGGGAAAGTCCTCCGTTTGTCTGTAAAGCATATCCCCAAGCGTAATAAAGACAAAAGCAACGAGAACGAGTCCTAGAAAGAGGAAAATGACATAAATTTTCTCCCGCTTCAGTTCTTCCGTCCCGGGCAATCTTGAAAGTAATTTCATCGCTATTTCTTCCTATTTATTCATTTATTCCGCTATTTCTTTTATATCCCTCACCTCTGGTCTAAGTTCGCCAGGTATTTTAAAATCGTCTATGAACCCTGATAAAGTGAATAGTCCGCGATAAACCACGAGCCTAATTCTTGTTTTATATCGTTAATTTCAACTCGTTCCATAATTTCGTAGTTTTCTTCGGAGATATTCTGAAGTATCCTTATCAGGTCGTTTATAAGCCTTGTTATTTCGTCCATTTTCGCTCACCAGTATGTGTGCTGCACAGGGTTGATGGTTAAATTAACGAGTTTGTTATAATTTTCGATAATACGTTGCAAGACACAAAAAAGAAAAAAAAGAGGGAGAACTATTTTCCCCCTTCTCAACTTTAGTTTCTCTTTTATCTTTTTTATCTCCTTTATCTCCTTTTCTTTTGCAGCACTAGATATCCAATTGCTAATATTCCAGTAACGGCAAATACGGCTGCAAAACCCGGCGTTTTCGGTGTCAGTGCTGATGCTGGCTTTGGCTTTGGACTTGATGTAGGTGTCGGTTTCGGCTTTGCGGACTCAACATATACTAAACTTTTCAGTTGTTCCGGTAAATTCCCGCTTCCCTCTGCTGGCACAATTGGTGGCTGTCCCATATCGCTAAAAATCTGCTGTCCCGCATCGCTGATCACGAACTTCACAAACTCAAGTCCGAGTTCGGGATTTTCGGCATTCTTCGGCACGGTTATCCCGTAAACAATTGGCTTGCCTGTCTTTGTCTTACCATCCGCAGTTTGCACTTTCACCTTCTTGTACACATCCGTATACTTTACCTTGCTCAGGTCTATTTGCTCAGGCAGGTCAACGAACGCTAAATTGTGCTGAACGGCAACGCTGCGGTATTCAAATGCGTAGTCCAGTCCACCTTGCTCGATGAATGCCACGAGCTCAACCGATTTCGGCCGTATACACACCTTCTCGGTGTTTGACGTTGGGTCCTCTGGTACTGTCACTAAATATGTTCCATCTTTCCCATCGCTTATCGTAATCGCCGTATTATCGAGAACCAAATCATCGAATATCTTTGAATCTTTATAGTGTAGCTCTGCGAGCTGCATTACCATTGGCGACCTGTATCCACAAGGGTCAAGATTCGGATTTGAGAACCCGAAGACCACTTCATCTTTGCGAAGGACGTCATACCAGTTCTCAGGCGTGATTTCATCCGCATATTTGCTCTTCTCGGGATTATACGCAAGCACCATATCATTCGTCGCGAATCTTACATACCAGTCAGCGTACTCAGGGTACATCATGCTCGGTATGAGCGAGTAATCTGCAGATGCGAGCACTTCCCCTATCTTCCCAATATCTGTTATCTGTCTTACCGCCTTCACACTGCCCATTGATTCACGCTGCACGTCTACGCCAAGATTCAACGCCTCAAATTGGCTCTCCGCCTCTGCCAAAGGAACAGCTAAGCTCCCGGCGTGGAAGATTTTGGCCGTTTTTGTCTGTTCTGCTCCCACGGTAGGTGCGTAAAAAGCTGTTACTGTCACGCACACAATCGCTGCAATCGCTATTAGTGCTCCCAAAACAAAAATATTCTTTTCTTCCATTTTTATTTTCACTCCGATATGCAAAAATACACCATTCGCTATAAAAGGTTTTCGTTTTTTAGTTTTTCGAAAGACACTTAAAGGGAGGGGCAAATATGTAGATCTGCGGTCAATAATAACAAGTACAATGCCACTAAGCGCAAGGAACAGGATTGAAGGTGTTGTGAAAGCAGTAGAGAAAGGCGAAGTCGCTTCTACTGTGAAAATCGAAGTCGCCAAGCCTGTAACCATCACGGCGATGATAACAAAGGAGGCGGTG
>PIXU01000084.1 GCA_003601795.1 Candidatus Methanophagales archaeon | reverse complement strand
GTGTGACCGCCTGTTTCTTCGCATGGGTATGTGTATAATTCCTCCGCAATAATCGTCTTATTCGGTTTTATTGTTCCTTTGTGTGTGCCGAATATGCTTGGGTAGGGATCAACTGGTTTTCCTGTGTCAAAACCTCCTCCTTTAATCGTTGTATTTGTTATAACAAAATCAGTTTTAGTAGGATCGCCTATAGAGGTCCCTATTACCTCGACCTCCCGGTAACTTCCATCAGGATGTCCTATTACATCAGAAACATTTAACACAACTACTGTGCTCTCACCGGGTAGCAGTTCAACACTACTTTTATCCAGGGTATACACCCAGCCACAATAACACGGTGGTGGCAGTATAAGATCTATAGTATCTTCCACATTCCCAGTATTCTTGACTATTATGTCATAGAGTGCATAGCCTCTCGGAGGGATACTCTTTTCTGGATTAGCACAGGATAAATTGACTCCATACTCCGCTTTTACCGTCGTCTTCGTAATAATCGTATCACTCACCGATGTATTCCCCTGTGAAGTCGCCGTTATGCTCACATTATAGGTTCCCTCTGTTTCATCAGTCACATTCAACAAAACCGTAGCACTTGAACCTGATGCTAAATTTGTTACGGAATATCTGTTCAAACTTGCAATTGCCGCATTATTTAAGTTATCAACCGATAATGTATAGTTATCTACCGAAGTTCCGGTATTCTTTACTATTAGTGTGTATGTGGCGTTCACATTTGGCGTTGTGGTCTTTTCCGAGACGTCGGCTGTCAGATCAACACCATAATTGATGATTTTCACGCATTTGCACGTAGAATTGCATTTTGAATCAGTGCCACAATCTTCTCCCGGCTTTTTACCGTCACAGGCAACATCAGCATCGCAGTAGGTTGAGTTACATGTTCCCGTATCGGTGCAAGTACCATCATAACATACTTTCAGTGTATTATTCGTTGTGCAACCGCAGACAGTTCCATCTGGCTTGTTCCGGTATTCGTATGTTCCAGAACATATCAATCTCCTCTCTTTACAAGGATTACTAGGGTCATCTCCCCATTTCCCATTAATACATATCTGATTAGGTGCCTTATTTATGTTGTTATTCTCATCAAACTCTGCTACATCATCGAAAACATCAGCAAACACCGTTACGTAGTAGTATCCTGGGGACACATCGGGAGGAATCTGAACTTCGTGACTCTCCCCTAACGTGCAAGAGCCACCAGGAACAGAGTCCTCGGGGAATGTTCCTAACTCAATGTCAGTTCCGTAAGGTGTAGTTGCTAAAGAGATACGACTATAAAAAGAACCTGAATCTGCTGGTCCATTATTACTAAATGCATAAGAAACGGTAATGTCCTCTCCAACTTCAGCAGAAGTAGGAGCATTGACTGAGATCACAGTGAGATCAGCTCCTCTGTTGTCAATACCGAAAGATGAATCAGAATTATCCCATGAGGAGTATTCTCCTAAATTATCTTTTGCTCTTGCTCTAACCCAAACTGTGGAATCATATTCTATTGTTGTAGTATCCCAAGAAACGCTCCAACCACCTGAAGAAGATGTGTCTGTTCCAATATTGTGCCAACTACTACCATCTCTTGAGTATTGAAACTCTACTTGTGAGACTGAGCCGTCTGTGTCTGAAGCTGACGCTGAAACTGTGATAGTACCACTATACCATCCCCCTCCGTTTGGTGAAGTAATTGTGCATGAAGGTGGATTATTTTTGTCTATCTCATGACTCCAATATATTGCATTCATTTCTGTTTTGTATCCATAATGCTGGAACCAATAGTCCCAAAATTTATTGATTGAATTTGGTTTATGGTTTCTTATGATGTAAAAAATTTCATCAAAATCTAACGAGAGTTCGTCATAATCAGGATCAAGTGCATCGTTTGAATCAAATATATCCCACCAAATACTGGCTACTGCTCCTTCAACAATAGCTCCACTATTATCTGCTACACAATCCCTTCCGAGTTCCCAATTGTTATCCTCTATGTTAGTGTATCTTCCACAAGTATAATCCGCAAGATTATCTGGATTATTATCAACTGCGCATTGCAAAAATTCTGCCCATCCTTCAGTTACAGCAAAACCCTCGCATGATTCGCTATTGACATAATGTGGACTTGGGCCGCATCCGTTTGGAAAGTACCCGTATATTGCATACATAACACAATGACCATATTCATGCAATACAGTAGGACGTTGCCAAGGCGAATAAGGTTGCATGTCACTTTTCCTCGGGAGATATATAGTATTACCATCTGAGCAAGGCCAAGGTGTTCCATCTGGCAATTTACAATGCCCGCTGGGCCATTTAACCGTGATCTGTGACCTTGTCCAACTAGTTCTAGTATCGATCCACTGATATTCGTCTATAACATAATCGTATGCCTGCCAAATTTCGTATTCATTTGAAAAATACCAACTACCCATGTAATTACTCCCTTCTGAAATTGTTTTTGATCCTTCACTTGGAATTCTGCCGTAATACACTCCTCCCAAATCATTAGTACTTTTTACAGCAGATGCTTCACAAAAAATCTTCACATATACATTTATTTCACCTGAAATATCAATATTAAACTCAAACTTTCCATCCGAATTTGTATGCGAGGTTGCTAATTTTTCATCAGGCCACCATGGAATATCCTTCCATAACTCGGCAGTTGCATATCTTACAGGATGTTTGTGCCCAGCATCGTCTTCGTAATCTATATATCCATATACAATTGCACTTCCTGGCGACATCATGTTGTATGTTTTATCCCTGTTTTGTGTGGTCTTTTTACCTTCATTTTTTCTTACTTTCTGACCCGTCGATTCTTGCGTCTTCATCGATGATAATGCTTTTTCTCCAGTACTTACCTCTGAATCTATATAACAGAAGAAAGCTCGATTGAAGCCGCTAAACTTCTCATTTTCAACCCATGCACGTATTCTCCATTCACCCTCTTTAACTACCTTTATAGAAATCTTGTGTTCGATCTTCTCATC
>PIXU01000083.1 GCA_003601795.1 Candidatus Methanophagales archaeon | reverse complement strand
CGACTTAGCACCGCTCTTATCAATCCAACCGGTCCCGTCATCATCATATCGCCTCCGGGAGCGGAGAAAATCCCGAGCCCTTTCATTTTCCCTCGTTTTGGTCCCGTCACCGAAATTATATCGGGTTTGTTTTCCCCTGTTACGGATGCTCCGTGCCCGCCGTCATCAAAAACCTCTTTAAATGTTATCGTTCCCTGCGAAAGTTTATCCATATAATAACCCAGTTTTTGCTTGTCAAGATATCTTGTGTGGTGTTCAAAAACACCTATTATTCGCGTCTCGTTCAGCGACATCGCAATAGTATGCGCATTGCCAACATTTATGCACGTTCGTTTCTTCTTCCCTTTTACCCGTTCATCTTCAAGCGAGCCCAATACCGCCGCAGGTCCGGTGTCCATCAAAAGAATATGCCCCTTGTGCCACCGTTTCACCGATTCAAAAATCGAGTTCATCCGGCTAAGATTTTCCGGCACACTATCGAGATATGCAAACGATTCTATCTCTTTTCCCACGTGCTCCTCGATTAACTGAAACCTGTTCTCCCTATCGGTAACGCCGGGTGGTGCTACGCCATGGTCCTGAACCGCTATTGCAATAACATCAAACGATGTATCCATATCAAACAAGGAAAAAAGATGCAGAAGCCCGAGATTGAAGTCAGCAATCCTTATGGGTCTCGCTATTTCACTCATGTTCTCGACTTCACCCTCGGATATAATCTCGATGCCATGGCTTCTAACGATTTCTAAATCGTCTCTAAGAGTCCTTGCGGCTCTTTCTGTCATATAAACCCTGTGTTTCTTGAGATGTTCGAGCACGGCACGAGTGAACGGTCCGCCGCCCATTGTATCGCCAAAGATTACCAAATCCTCATTGGATTTTCTTATTTCGGAAGCGAAGAAGCGCGTGGGGGCAGGTAGAACAAGCTTGTAAGCGTTATCAAATCCTGCATCCTCGTTATACACCATTATGTCCTGTGTTCCAGCTCCAATATCTATGGCGAGTATGTTCAACATTTTTTTCTTTTTGCAAAAAAGAAAACCTATGCTAAAAGAAAAACAAAGGGAATGTTTTTAGTCAAGGTTTTTACCGAAGGTAAAAAAGTTGTTAGTAAAGCTTTTCTTTCTAAGAAAAAGTTTCTTGTGAAATCTCGTGGTTTTGCAATTTGTTATCGGAATGACTATAATTGGATTTGTGGGCTCAGATGCTCAGCGCGAATAAATAACTCCTTTACTTTCTTCCTTTTCCTTTTTCCATCGGATATTTCCACGATGAATGCCCTTCCTCGCTCTCCTATTACCTTACCGGTCATACCGTGAAATCGTTGATGCGGCATACCCTTATGAACGCTCGGGTCAATGCGAATGTGTACGCTTTCGCCGGGTTCAAACTGCTGGATTGCTTTGCTTATGGGTGATAGCCCACGTGCTCTTTTTGGCTTACTCAACTTTTTCCTTGTTCTTTTTCGCTCCCCGTGTGAACGTGCCATTTGTTTGTTCTACCTCCACTCAGATTTATTAAGTATAATAAAATTAATAAGGTATAAGTTCATCTTCTTATATAAAGAAAATAAATTATCCAATTAAATCGAATAATTAATAAGGAGGACGGATGTAAAAATGCTTATTGAATTGCCAAGGCAAACGGAAGTATTTGGTTCGGTAAAAATCCACGAGCTGCAGCGTATATTGAAGCTGGATTCCGGTGGCTTTAAAAATCCAAGGGCAAAGGACATCCCATTTGACGAACTTAAAGATGTCCTGAATCGTTTCGCAGTTGTTATACCCGTAAAAGACGAGAAAATACATTTGCTGGATGGCGTTTTAAGAGCTATCCCCTTTAACTGTACTATAATTGTCGTGTCAAACAGCGAGAGGGGTGAACATGACCTATACAAAATGGAAAAGGATATGATAACAAAACTCCACGAGCTGACACAGCAAGAAGTTCTCCTCGTACACCAGAAAGACCCTGAAGTGGGCTTTGCTTTTTATGAAGCAGGATACGACTATCTTCTCGATAAGGATGATTTAGTCAGGGATGGTAAGGCAGAAGGAATGATTATAGGCATGCTGCTTGCGAAATCGGTGGGCAAAGATTTTATCGGGTTTGCAGATGCCGACAACTATATTCCGGGTTCTGTGCGTGAGTATGTGCTGGATTATGCAGCGGGATTCTGTATGTCGGAATCGCCCTACAGCATGGTACGACTTCACTGGCGATACAAGCCGAAGGTAGTGGAAGAGCGACTTTATTTCAAAAAGTGGGGCAGGGTAAGCGAGGTGACAAACAAGTATCTCAACCTTCTGCTCTCAACCAACTCAGGATTTGAAACGGGCGTAGTAGTAACGGGAAATGCGGGTGAGCATGCGATGACGACAAAGCTTGCAGATATAATGCGTTATTCGCCCGGGTACTCCATTGAACCCTACCAATTCGTTTATTTGTTTGATGAATTTGGGCTGAAGGCGGAGAAAATGGCGTATCCAGATGCAGCAAACGCAGGAATTGAGATTTTTCAGATAGAGACGCTAAACCCGCACCTACACGAGGAAAAGGGAGAGAAGCATATTAAGGACATGCTGCTTGGATCAGTTTGCACGATTTACAACAGTAAGCTCTGCAATGATTACGTAAGGTCAAAGGCGCTTGAGGAGCTGGGAGATATTCTAGATACATGGGAAAAACCACCGGAGGTTACGATAATGCCCCCTATTGGTGGGATTGATGCAGACAGATTTATGGACATGCTGGAAGGGAAATCCGAAACATTGGTACGGTATAAAGAAACGAGACGCTAAGTATAGGAGATAGGATAAATATGAAACAAGTTCTATTTACCGACCTTGACGGAACCATGCTTGACCTTTATGACTATTCATATGATGCCGCTCTTCCTGCTCTGGAAGCGTTGAAGAGGAGGAAGATTCCTGTCGTGTTCTGCACGGCGAAGACCTTAGCTGAGAACGAATACTACCGGAAAGAGCTGGGGATAGATGACCCATTTATTGTAGAGAATGGCGGAGCGATATTCGTTCCTGAGAATTACTTCTCATTCAGTTTTGAATGTAGAAGGAGGGGCGATTACTGTGTTGTTGAATTCGGAGCGCAGTATGGTGAGTTGAGAGACGCATTAAGGGCAATCAAGGAGGAAACGGGATTTAAAATCACCGGTTTTGGCGATATGACCGCGGAGGAGGTCGCCGCCGATGCGAATTTAAGCGTGGAGATGGCGAAGCGTGCAAAACAGAAAGAATACAATGAGAGTTTCATTTTTGATGAACCCGAATCTGAGGCGGCGGTTTTGTTTGACAAGATCAAGGAGAAGGGTTTCGCTGCCACTCACGGAGGAAGATACTACAACATTCACGGTGAGAATGCGGACAAAGGCAAAGCGGTGAGGGCGCTTACAGAACTCTTCAAGCGCGAATATGGAGAAGTGAAGACCTTCGGTGTTGGAGACAGTATGAATGACATCTCGATGTTGAACGCGGTGGATCAGCCGGCGGTGGTAAAGAACAAAAAAGGTGCATGGCTTGATATTTCGCTGCCCGGGCTGTATAAAGCGAAGGGCGAAGGACCGGAGGGCTGGGCGGAAGTAGTGGAAAAACTGTTAAAATAACAAATTATAGACACAGATTAAACACAGACTAAAATAAATCTGCGTAAATCCGTGTAAATCGGTGTCTCAAATAGAGGGAAGCTATAATAGGTATAAACCGATGGATTTATTAGATAACGAAGTAGAGCTGGTGGGAAAAATGCTTGAACGAATTGAGTCCGAAAAAGAACAGGGAAAAGGAAGACTAAACGTGCTGGACGTCGGGTGCGGTACCGGGAGATTGAGCATATATCTAAATGAACAAGCGGGATGTGACGTGACCGGAATAGACATGCAGCAGAAGAAGATAGAAAAAGCGAAAACGCGGTGTTCAGGTTCAGGGAACGTTGCGTTTGAGATGCAATCAGCAGAGGAGATGGGTTTCGGAAACGATATCTTCGATGTCGTTGTATCGCTAAAGGCATTACACGAAATACCCGACCCTGAGAAGGCGTTAAAGGAATCAAACCGTGTGTTGAACGCCCGCCGCGGGAGAATACTGATTATTGACTGGGTAGGCGGTACGGCTAAAACAAGTACGCATGCACATGCGCAAAAGTATTTCACACCGGCAGGGTTAGAGCAAATGCTTTCCGAATCGGGTTTTGTTAATACGCGGGTTGAACTCAACAGAGAAGGCGAATTGATGCTGGCAGAAGGAAGGAAGAAAAGCAAAGAAAACAGAAAATAAATTATAGACACAGATTAACGCTCGTGGGCTCTGCCCACGTCCCCGCAAGCCCTGTAAGGGCTTATAGAAAAGCTTTACCAAAAGAACTATACTTTCTTAGCACAGGTTCTTTCTTTAGAAAGAAAGTGTTTTTTGAAAAAGAAAAAGTGTTGCGTAAATCCGTGTAAATTTGTGTCTTAAATATAAGGAAGCATTATGCCTTATATACAATAGAAATATAGAAAAATTTTTAAATGATGAAAAAGCGTTTAATGATGACTGGAAAAAATTCAGTTTTATATATGAAAGAATCATATATATAAAAGTAACAAAAGGAGGAGAGCGATGGGAGAAGAAGCTGAGACGTTCATAAAAATTCGCGGGATAAGCAAGAAGTTCGAGGACAAAACGGTGCTGAAGGACGTGAACCTGGACATAAAGGAGTTGGAGCCGTTAGGGCTGCTTGGGAAGAGTGGTTCAGGGAAATCGGTTCTGCTTCGTATGCTCCGTGGCACGGATGAATACGCACCCGATACAGGCGAGATAATTTTCAGAATCGCATATTGCCCCAACTGTACGTGGTTAGAGGGGCCAAGTAAGGTGGGCGAGCGGTGTAGTAAGTGCGGGACGGAATTTGAGTTCAGGGAGGTAAATTTCTGGCAGGATAAGCCGATGAGGCGGGTATTAAAAAGTGCGATTGCGATTATGCTGCAGCGCAGTTTCGCTTTATACAGTGACGAGTCGGTCATCTGGAATATATTAGAGGCGTTGGAACGGTCAAAATATCCAAAGAGCAAGCGGATGAAGAAGGTATATGAAATTCTGGAATCAGTAAAGATGTTGCATCGTGTAAACATGCCCGATACGAGGGACCTTAGTGGAGGCGAGAAACAGCGAATGGTGCTTGCAAGGCAGTTAGCGCTGCTGCCCGTTCTGCTTTTAGCCGATGAACCCACGGGGACGCTGGACCACGAAACAGCGAAGGTGGTGCACCGCGCACTGATAGACACCACAAGAGGCGGGACGACTTTCCTCGTTACTTCGCACTGGCCGTATGTGATTCGCGACCTGACCGAGAAAACGGTATGGCTTGATAAGGGCGAGATAGTCGAATATGGCGATACGGCAAAGGTAGTGGCAGATTTTGAGCGAGAAGTAGGCGAAATAGAGCGAGAGGATTATAAAAAGTTCGGTGACCCGATAATAAGAATAGAAGGGCTGAAGAAGTATTATCTCTCGGCATCAAGAGGCGTGGTAAAGGCCGTGGATGACATTTCATTTACAATAAATGAGAACGAGATATTCGGCGTTGTGGGGCATAGCGGTGCGGGGAAGACGAGTTTGATGCGAATTGTGAGCCATTTAGACGCGGGGTCAGGTGGTTCTGCATGGGTACGCGCGGGGGAGAGATGGTACGAGGCGTCAAAGGCAGATGAGGGGACTTTCGTGAAGGATGGCGTAATTACGGGTGGCATGACTGATTGGAAAGCGCATTTTGTCGGTGTGCTGCATCAGGAATATTCACTGATTCCGAAACTCACGACGTGGGAGAACCTTACACATGGCATAGGTCTGGACATGCCAGAGGACCTCGCGAAGATGAAGGTGAAGTTCGTGCTCAACGGCGTGGGATTCTCGGATGATGAAATAGAAGAGATACTGCCAAAAACACATCAGGAACTGAGCGTGGGCGAGAAACAGCGAATACTCATCGCGCAACTATTGATGAAAGAGCCCAATATTGCCGTGCTTGACGAACCAACGGGAACGATGGACCCGGTAACGAAGAAATATGTGGCAGAGACGATAATAAAAGCGAGGCAGAATCTGGGCATTACGTTCGTGATTGTCACGCATGACCTTGATTTCGCGGAGAAGGTATGTGATAGAATAGCGAAGATGGAGAATGGAAAAGTAACGGAGATAGTGGATTTGAGGGGCGTTTAACTTTATTTAAACACATGCTAATCTTTTATTTTAAATGATGAATATAGGATAGGAAGAGAGAGGGAAAAATGAGTGAAGAGGAACCGAAGCCGTTTGTAAAAATTCGGGATATATGTAAAGAGTTTGATGGCAAAGAAGTATTGAAGAACGTGAGCGTGGATATAAGAGAAGGAGAGCCGTTGGGGCTGCTTGGACGGAGTGGTTCGGGGAAATCCGTTTTGCTTCACATGCTGCGGGGCACCGAGGAATACGCACCTACTTCCGGGGAGATAATATTCAGGGTGGCAATGTGCCCTTCATGCGGTTGGGTAGGGTCGCCAAGTAAAGTAGGAGAGCCGTGCAGTAAGTGTGGCGTTAAACTGGGATTGGAGGAAGTGAATTACTGGAAGGACGAAGAAGCGAGGAAGAAAGTAAAAAGAGCAGTTGCCATTATGCTGCAGCGTACCTTCGGGTTGTACGGAGACGACACGGTTATGTATAACGTGTTACAGGCATTAGAGAGCAGGAAGTATCCGAGTGCGAAAAGGTTTAGAAGAGCTTATGAGCTGCTGAAAGCCGTGAAGATGATTCACCGTATTACTTTCCCGGCGAGCGACCTAAGTGGAGGGGAGAAACAGAGGGTCGTGCTTGCGCGGCAATTAGCACTGGATCCAATGTTGCTTTTAGCTGACGAGCCCACGGGAACGTTGGACTTTGAGACGGCAAAGCTCGTTCACAAAGCGCTGAAAGAAAGCACAAAGGCGGGAATGACAATGGTTGTTACCTCTCACTGGCCTTATGTCATTGAAGAACTGACGGAAAAGACGTTATGGCTTGACCACGGCGAGACTGTCAAGTACGGCGATTCGAAAACCGTGGTAGACGAGTTTAAGAAGCAGGTGGGTAAGATAGAGCGTGTGGAATACGTGAAGCTGGGAGAGCCAAAGATAAAAATAGACCATTGTAAGAAGTATTATTACTCCGTGTGGCGAGGGATGGTAAAGGCAGTGGATGACGTTTCGCTAACAATCAATGAGAACGAGATATTCGGATTATTAGGTAAGAGTGGGTCAGGGAAAACGAGTTTAGCGCGAATTATAACGCAAATAGACGCGCTGACAGGTGGGTCGGTCAAGATAAGGGCAGGGGAGAAATGGATAGAAGTGGGAAGAGTAGCAGAAACAGGCGTGTGGATTGCGTGGGGCGCAACTACGCCGGGCGTAGGCGAGCAAGCGGCGACACACGTAACTATGCTGCATCAGGAATATTCGTTATACTCAGAGAGGACGGTATTAGAGAATCTAACGAGCTGCATAGGCTTGAAGATCCCGGAGGAGCTTGCGAGGATGAAGGTACTCTTTATTCTGGAGAGCATAGGATTTAGTGAAGAAGAAGCGGAGGAAATACTTCCAAAAGACCACACACAACTGAGTGCGGGGGAACAGCAGCGGATAGTTTTGGCTCAGGTATTGATGAAGGAACCTGCGATAGCGATACTTGACGAGCCCACGGGAACGATGGACCCGATAACGAAGAAATACGTGGCTGAATCCATAAGGGCGGCACGCGAGAACTTAGGGATAACGTTCTTAGTCGTTTCTCATGACATTGATTTTGTCAATATGGTTTGCGATAGGGTGGCGCACATGAAGGACGGAAAAATAACGAAAGTAGAGGAATTGAGAGCAGCATAAAGGATAATACAAACCAAAAAACCACGAGATTTCACAAGATTAGCACAGATGGAGAGGAGGGAAATATTGTAAAACAAAAAATCTTGTGGAAATCCGTGTAATCTGCGGTTTTATTATTAAGATAAGATGGTAGTAGGAAGAAAGACACAGTTGGTGGCGTGTAGGAAAGGGCAGGCATTAGGTTTAGGCGGTGGTATCGCGCAGCGCGGGACATTCGCGAAAGCACGGCATAATGACGTAATTACGCTTGCGATGTCACCGGGATACCGGCACGTGCCAAAGCCGGTGTGCCAGATAACCACCGAATTAAGGGGCAGAGGAATAGACGTAGGAGAAATCGTATTGAATGCGGGGGACGGAACACCGGCGGATTCGCCATCGAGCGGGGGGCATGGCGTGGCATTCGGATTGCAGCCAAACGAGATGGAGATAATAGGAATGCATAAGCTTGCCCTATTGAATCATGGTAACGTAAAGGCGCATTTCATTTACAAGGTGCGGTTTGAGCTGAGAAAGGTAGCGATACCTGCTATTGTTCTCTGCCAGTGCCCGGTAGAATTCGAGGATTTCGAGGAGATAGGCATAAGCACGCGGAATAAGGAAGGAGAGACACCGGGTAAAGTAATGGAAATTGTTACAGGAATAGTAAGAAACGCGGATGTGCCGCAGGCGAAACTGAACGAAATCGTGAGCAAAGTGAAAAAGTGCCTCAGGGAGATTGGCTAACCACAAGATTATATAAATCCTTAAAATTCACCGCAGAGCACACAGAGAACGCAGAGACAAAACAATTAAAAATCAACAATGTTAAACTTAAATAAGTCCGCGTAAATCAGTGTAAATCTGTGTCAGAAAATCTGAGCAATGATTGAAACAGTCTTAAAACTCTATGGCCTCTGCGCTCTCTGCGGTGATAAATCGCAGACTAAGGATGGGGCAATTGCTCGCCCCTCCTTGTCTCAGAACGGTACGTTAAACTCCAGTAAGGCAGCTCGCAACACTTCCGACTCGTCAATAAACCAGCCCTTTGTTACGTAATTTCAAAGAAAGGTTTATTTACGGAATTTACGCCGGATTTGCTCCATCCTGTTCTTACGCAACTCTTCTATATTGGTTATCCATCTCTCGTGCTTCTTGTATATGTACTCTTTTACCTCCATCAACTGTTCCGCCGATTCACCCCACAGTATTATCCGGGGCACGTAATCCTTGATGGGTAAATCGGTTCTTGGATCAAAGGCATCCTCAGGTGGCTTCTCCTGGTCCACTTCCAACCCGAACTTCTCTGCTGCTTCAAATACTATACCGGTTGCTATCGCCCGGGGAATGGGGAGTGCATATTTCCTTTTCTCTTCTCCCATCTCCCTTATCCCGCTCCCGTACCTTCTGCGGCGCCCATGTCTACCTCGGTTTCCAGCTCCGCTTCGTAGCATTCGGCACAGAGGATTCTACCGCGCACTTCGATGTAGTCCCCTTCGTCCACTTCTTTCCCACATACTGAACATGTTGCATGCGCGGTTGTCCGTGCTTTTCTGCCGCCTTCTTCTTTATCGGCCTTTTCTGCCGCCTTCTCCATCCAACTCTTTTCCTTCTCCTCACCCTTCTCTTTCTCTGCCATTTCTTCTATTTAGAAAATTAGTTTTATTAGTATTTAATTGTATATATTTAAAGTATTAACGGTACTGTCGAATTCTATAGTGAAACCATAAAATTCACCGCAGAGCACACGGAGAACGCAGAGACACAAGAAAACAGAAAATAAATTAGGGACACAGATTAACGCAGATTAACACAGATGATAAAAAAGCAAAAATTGGGAGAAGGATTTTTTTTCCTTCTCTGTTTATTTTTTGATTTTAGCACTTTTCACTTCACTGATTACTTTCAAATTTTCAAAAATCTTAACTTG
>PIXU01000082.1 GCA_003601795.1 Candidatus Methanophagales archaeon | reverse complement strand
TAGGTGTAGTTTTAGATATACCAGAGGCCACACCTGAAGAATTAGTTGAAAAATTTATTAAAGGAGAATTAGGAGGTAAATAGGAGTTACCTTTCCTATTTGAGGGAAGGATATTTCAATTAAAGGAGGGGAAGGATGGCTTTTATTCCAAAGAATGACAAAGATTGTTGTGTGGGATGTGGCGAATGTGTAGAGATTTGTCCTCAAGAGGTATGGGAACTAGTAGATGAAAAAGCAGAACCAGTAAATGCAGACGACTGTGTAGGCTGTATGAGCTGTGTTGAAGTCTGTCCAAATGACTGTATTACCGTAGAAGAAGTATAAGATTTGCAAACTTAGCTCAATCAAGGTAGAGGGCTTTATAGTGAGGGGTTATTGAAGAACATAATGGCCCCTCTCTTTGAAGCTCTTTATAAGTATAAAGTGTGCCAATGGTGGGCGGATAGCGGAAGCTCTTGATGTGCGGATAAGGAGTTTGTTTTTAACCTTCTAAAGTATTAGATATTCAGGGGTCTTCAAATGTAATACGCACTCTTTTACTCAGATAATTGAGAGCAGAATGGTCAAGGAGTGTTTTTCTAAGTATTGATTTTAAGAGAAAATTCCAGCTGCGATGATACCTCAAGGTTAACTTTCACCAACCTATTTATAGCTTTTTAAAAACTAGAGTTGGTTGAAGGGAATAAAATATTTTTCTTTCTCACCAACCTTCGATTTTTCAGGAACGGCGTGCTAAACTAGGGAACAGGTTGGGTAAAGATAATAAGAGAAACCCGGCTTTCCACAGACGACCTGATTCTCCCGCTGTTTATTGACGAGAACCTCGAAGGCGAAACTAAAAAACCAATTGATTCCATGCCCGGGCAATACCGGTTTTCTATCGAGAGCGTAGTAAAAGAGGTTTCGGAAGCCCGTTCGCTGGGCATAAAATCCGTGCTGTTGTTCGGAATACCGCGAAAGAAAGACGAAACGGGGAGTGAAGCATTCAATACGGAGGGCGTAATACAAAGGGCGGTCAGAAAGCTAAAGAAGGAGGTGGAGAACGTTATAATTATTACCGATTTGTGCCTCTGCGAATATACAACTCACGGGCATTGCGGACTTGTGGATGTAGATGCCGGGAATGGACACGTGCTCAATGACCCTACACTGGAACTGCTGGGTAAAATAGCGGTGAGTCAAGTAGAAGCAGGTGCGGATATTGTAGCGCCTTCGGGAATGATGGACGGAATGGTAAAAGTTATCAGGGAGAACCTTGATGATGGCGGTTTCACAGACACGGCTATCATGTCATACGCGGCGAAATACAATTCCGCTTTATATGGCCCTTTCCGCGAAGCTGCCGATTCGGGCTACCAATTCGGAGACCGAAGCGGTTATCAGATGGACGTCTCAAATGCACGCGAAGCGCTAAGGGAAGTGGAACTGGACATAGAAGAAGGTGCGGACGTGGTGATGGTGAAACCTGCCATTTTCTATCTTGACATCATTTCTAAGGTACGTGCAAGATTTGACGTGCCACTTGCAGCTTATAGCGTCAGTGGTGAGTATTCAATGATAGCCGCGGCATCGGAAAAGGGCTATCTGGACAGGGATGAAATAGTGATGGAAGGACTGACGGCGATAAAAAGAGCGGGTGCGGATTTGATTATCACGTATTTTGCAAAAGAAGCTGCAAAAGCACTTTCTTGTGATATATAAAGTAAAACCCCCTTCTATTTGAGACGCAGATTTACACTGATTTACACTGATCTTTTTCTTTTATTGGGCTTAGGCTATTTTTAACGACATTGATCTTTTCATCGGTATCAATCTGCGTTAATCTGTGTCTATAATTTATTTTTTCTTGTAGAAAAGTTAGAATTAAAATATGAAAAGTTCTGGCCATATTTATATATACACATATCTAACATAGCACCATGTTAACTGAGGTATTTGGGGCGTATCCACAGGTGAAGGTAATAGATCTCTTACTCACGCATCAGAACATAGAATACACAAAAGAGGAGATAGCAGAATGCGCCGAGATAACGTGAAGGTATGAGGTGTCAGGTGTGAGTTGTGAGAAGCGCTAAAACCTAAAACCTCACACCTATACTGTCCCTCTGTGCCCTCTGCGGGCTCTGCGGTAAGCAAGTACGAAACATGAACTCAAAAAAACTCTTTGAACTCGCTTTGAGATATATGCCCGGTGGCGTTAGCAGTCCAGTGCGTGCATATAAGCCGTATCCGTTCTTCACGGCGAGTGCGAACGGCTCGCGGATATATGACGTTGACGGCAGGGAATACATTGACTACTGCTTAGCGTACGGGCCACTCGTTCTTGGGCATGGAAACGAAGAGGTGAAGGAAGCGGTAAGCGAGCAGCTTGAAAAAGGTTGGCTCTATGGCACGCCGCATGAAAAGGAAATAAAGCTTGCGAAAAAGATAACGAACAATTACCCTTCTATTGAGATGGTCAGGTTTGTTAATACAGGAAGCGAGGCAACGATGGCTGCGATACGGCTTGCAAAAGGGTTCACAGGGCGAGATAAAATAGTAAAAATCGAGGGTGGTTTTCACGGCGCTCATGATTCTATGTTAGTAAAAGCGGGTTCTGGCGCCACGACATTTGGTATTCCCGACTCAGAAGGCGTGTCAAAGGACGTAGTGAAAAACACGCTTCAAATCCCGTTTAATGACACGCGGGCACTTACCGATATGCTGGAGAAGAATTTGGGTGAGGTTGCAGCGGTGATAATCGAGCCAGTGATGGGGAACGTGGGACCGATACCGCCGGAAGAAGGTTATTTGAGCGAAGTGCGTAAACTAACGTCGGAAAATGACGTTTTGCTTATCCTTGACGAGGTGATTACCGGTTTCAGACTCGCTTTGGGCGGTGCACAGGCATTTTACGGTGTAGATGCGGATTTAACGACTTTGGGTAAGATTGTCGGTGGCGGTTTCCCCATTGGCATGTTTGGTGGTAGGAAAGAGCTTATGGAGCTCGTGGCACCTTCAGGGGCGGTATATCAGGCAGGGACGTTTAGCGGTAATCCGGTTTCCGTTACCGCGGGATTGAAAACGATAGAAATAATAGAGCGGGAGCAAGTGCCACAAAGAATAAACAAAGCGGGTGAAAGGATGCAGGCTGCTTTAAGAGAACTATTGCGTGATTCGGGCGTTGAGGGCTGCGTTTCCGGTGTGGGCTCGATGTTCAAGGTGTTTTTCCGTCCTTCGGGAAAAGAGGTCAGGAACTATGCAGATGCTTTGAGTTGTGACAAGAGCAAATATTTGCGGTTTTTTCATAAAATGCTTTCCGCTGGTGTATTTCTGCCGCCTTCGCAGTTCGAGACAAATTTTGTCAGTTTTGCGCATACTGACGCGGATATAGAAAGGACGATAGAGGCGTATGAGGAGAATCTTGACGATTTACAGCAGGACTAACTACAGTCATTCCGAAAATTATTAACCACAAGATTACACAGATTTCCACGAGGGAACAATAATAACAATCAACTTTTCATGTCCTATTAGTGATTTTATCCTCTATTAACTACCATCTCTTGTGTTAATCTCGTGAAATCTCGTGGTTTATTATTTACTATTGGTGGCAAAATGTCAGTTCAAATTTCAAGCAGGCTCCCGCGAAAATTTCTATCTCAGATAGAGAATCTTTGGTAAAAGAGGTAAAGCTGAGAGAGGTGTCATTGGAAGAGGCAAAGGAAGAGATTTATCGCTATTTAGAGCAAAATCCAGATTCTTATCCCTACGACATCGCCAATGAGTTGAGATTGGAATTATCTCTGGTGCATGAAGCATTGATAGAGCTGAAAGAAGAGGGGAAAGCAGTGGAAGTTGAATGATGACATTCTATTACATCTTGCCTTACTCCATGCTTTCTTTTTTTACTTTCCAAGCCATTTGCTCATTCTTCGCTCAATCTCTTCCTGGTCGAGTATGCGCCCTTTCTCTATATCTTTCAGCCCACGCTCGATCTTCTCTCGCACGTAGATATGATACTGGATGTCCTCGAACGACGAGTCATCCAGGAACTGCTCAAGCATCTTTCGCACTTCTTCTTTTGCTGCACTCATTCTTTTTATGCCCCCCTTACCCAATAACCGTATCAGCAAACAACAAGTCTTTCAACTCAAAGTATCTGTCTTTTTCTTCTCGGCTAAGTTTGTCTATAGAAAACATCATCCTGCGGTCTAGGTAGCAATACTCGTCACTCAACGCTTCAAACTGAGCCCTATTTAGTTTAGCCGGTATTTCAAAATCGTCATCCTCGAAATCTTCTTCGTCAAACCCAGGTCTAATATAATGCTGCTTATACAGCTTACAGTATAGTTGATACGGGTCCATACTGCTGTATTTCTCGTAGTACTTATCCCAGGCATCTTTTATAAACCCGGCGTCTTCATCACTGAACAAAGCACGGATATACTGCTTATAGCTACCCAACTCGAAAGAGTGTTCCAAATTTTCTGAAATCCAGTTGTCAAACTGCTCCTTAAATCTCTTCCTGTCGCCCACCTTGAGATATGCAAACGCGAGGAACAGACCCTGCTGATAATCAGTAACGCTTGAGTTTTCCAATATTTCAATAGCCTTCTCATAGTTCCCCGTGAGTAAATACGCTTCTCCAAGTTCATTATCCCAGACAGGTCTAAAGGTGTCTCTCAGGTCAATGATCTTCTGATAGGTCTTGACTGTATTATCTATGTCATCTATATCAAGATAAGAATATGCTATATCAGAAAGTATGGGCATCTCCTCAGGATATTTCAATGCTGCCTTTTCTAACCGCCTAATTCTATCCTGAACGTCTTTCGCTTTTAACCATATCTCACGTGTTTCATCTTCACACTTTTTGTGTCGATCCATCTTTTTCACTGTTGTTAAACTTTAATTTCGTTCATAATATAAATATAAATAGAAAATAAGTTATTAACACAGATTAACGCTTGTGGGCTCTGCCCACATCAACGCAAGCCCTGAAAGGGCTTAATTAACACAGATGAAACGAGCGATGCCGTTAAAAATAGCCCACAGCCCACCAAAAGAAAGAAAAAATCCGTGTTAATCCGTGTCTTAACTTAAACAGAAGGAAGTTATCCATTATATACAACGAGAAAATACTTCTTAGCGGAGGTTAAAATTAAGATATGGCAACAAAGATAGAAGGGGTATGGATATATCCAGAAAATTTAAGACGGGCACTTGTATTCCGTAAATTGCTTTTGGAAGAGGTAAGGAGTATGCCATCAGAAGAGAATCAGATAAGGCAAATACTTGTAAAGTTGGAGAAGAAGTATTATGAATAATAAATACCCGGAGTTCCTGAAACCCTATTTGGAGGATGCAATAGTGATACCTGACCCCGATGCGTTATCGGCAATTCTCGGAATAAAACGAAGAGAAGCAGAGAAGGTGGTGATAAGAACAAAAGAGGATTTAGCGGGATATAAAGTCCGAAGTGTGTTCTGCACTAAAGAAACGCGAGAATTAGAGAAAGAGCTTTTGAAAATCCTTTCCTCGTATGCGACAACGAAAAACGGGAAGGACAGGGTTCTTACGCTTACGCCTTCCCTCAGCAGAGAGGAACTACAAACGAGATTTAAGGACGTGCGTAAGAGCATGAAGTTGGAGGAGCAACTGGGTGGGGCGAAAATAGCGAGAGTGCGTGAGATAATTTCTGGAGCCGCGATAGAGAAGATGCGTTTTGGGCAATCGCCTCTTATTGCCATTCGTAGAAGAGGAATAGAAGCAGAGCTAAAGGAAACTTATGGCGAGTTCGTGCAGGTAGAGTTTCTCGATTCCACAGATAAAGCAAGGGAACTTTTGCAGAAGGAAAACATCATTCTGTTAATCGGTGAAGGCGCCGCAGAGGAGGGCGTGCTTGATGAACCTGGCATTATAAACGTAGATATTAATAATTTGTCAGAACCCTGCGAAATTTATCCTGAATTCGTCATTAATTCTTTCGTGGCGAAGAAGCAAGCAATAGAAGCGATAATAACACTATTAACTGAATTTGCAACACTTAAGGATTCGTATCTGTTCAAAGGTATCCCGGTAGCGGATTTAGAAGACGTTCTGGGGCTTGTGGAAAAAATAGAAATGGGGAATGGCAAAGCGGAACTCAGTTTTGACGAAGAGATTTACCGGTATGAGGAGAAGCTAAACAAGGAAGCAGAGCGGATTATGCAAAGCGGCGGCGGTGTAGAGGAGTTTAAAGGTTATCTGGAAGAGGTTTTGGTGAATATGGTGGATGCGTTGATGCTTACCGGTGAGGACAAGGACGTTTTATGGGAGTGCGCGTATGAGAATCTGGATAGCGGGCTGCCATTTGAATTTTCGCGGGTGCCACTGCAGCGATTGCGGCAGGGCTATAACAGGAAAAAGGCGGAGAGAAGATATTACAAGCTAAGCGAATTTGCAACACAACTGGAACGGCATAGAGCACAGGTGAGCACGGCAATCGAAAAGATTTTCTATCTCGATTTTATGCTGGCTGTGACGCAATTTAGCCGTGATTTCAAGTTGAATATGCCAGAACTAAGCGAAGAGGGATTGGGCGTGATTATGGGCAGGAATATATTTTTGGTTGATGAAGAGCTGAACGGCGGTGAGCCCGTGGTGCCAATTTCTTATTCGATAGGAAAAACGGATTTGGGTATCTTCGGCGCTGCACCGCGTCCAGTATCCATTCTCACGGGTGCGAACAGCGGAGGAAAAACCTCGTTGTTGATTATGCTTGCAACTTCGGTCATTCTCACGGAGCTGGGTCTGCCGGTGCCTGCGGAGCGAGCGGAAATACCGCTGTCACCTCTGTATTTATACCGCCGGAAGATGATAAAGAAGACCGGGTCGTTTGAATATTCCATGCGTGCATTAAGCCGGATATTCATGCGAGAAGGAGCGAAGGTGGTGTTAATAGACGAATTGGAGGCGCTTACTGAACCAGGTGCAATGGGACGGATAATGGCGGCAATCTTGAATTATATGCCGAAGGATACGATTGCCGTGGTGATAACGCATTTGATTCATGAGTTGTTGCCACATATAAGTATGGAAAAGGTGCGCGTGGACGGGATAGAGTCAGAGGGGCTGGATGCCGCGGGAAACATTATTGTTGATAGACAGCCGATGTTCAGTCATATCGGGTCGAGCACGCCGGAATTGGTGATAAAGAAGCTTCTGGGACGCGTAAAGAAAAAGGAGTTAAGAACGGTTTATGAGGAGATAATAAAGGTGCTGGAGGTAGAAAGAGGGGAGGCGTTTTAAATGCAAAGTGTAAAGCGCAAAATGGTAAAAAACGAACCCGAACTCAGTCGTGAGGAAATAAGGGAAGGTGGAATCGGTCTTGCTGCAAAACTGGTGTTGGATGGGAACTACGGTGATGCAAGGCGAGCGTTGAAAAAGATTTTGAAGATATACCCTGATGACACGGAGCTAATGACACTGATTTCTGCGACATATCTCATGGAGGCTAAGTTTAAAGAAGCAAAGAGATGGCTAAATAAGGTCTTTTCAATAGACCCTGACTATCCAAAGGCACTTTATAACCTCGGTGTAATTCACAGTGAAAGAGAAAAATGGGAAGAAGCAGTTGAAGCGTACGAAAGAGCAATTGAACATTATCCATCGAGTGCAAAAAATGAAATTGCAGATGCATACCAGAATCTGGGCTGTGCACTCTGGGAAACAGGAAGAAAAAATGAAGCACTTGATACGTGGAAAACATGTTTAAAATATAATCCAAAGCAAGAATACGCAAAGCGGAACCTCAAGGAGTTTACCAATGAATATGGGCTACCAAAGTCACCTATGCCCGGGATGAATGACTTGTGGGCGTTCGTGGACATGAAACAGAATGAATATTTAGCCAGAGAAGGGAAAGAGAACTTTGAGGATATAGACGAGGTAACTGAAGTAATGGGCAAAATTAAGGCTGCATGGAACGAAAGAATAGCGCCGAAATATGGACGAAGACTCGACCTCATGAGCACAAAGGAGAAAATAAAACTGTTCAAGGGGACAAAGGTGTTTTAGTGTAGGTTCTTTATCAAATAAAAATATCGAAAGGTCGAATTACCCTCTTAGAATCCCTTGGAGAGCAATATGAATTGCATGATGGAGAATATATTTTACTGATTCCCATTGAAAAGGGAATTACGGTAAAATTGGAGAGTTGAAAGAAGTGGGAGTCATCTGGTAATTTTCAAATTTCTACACAATCTTCAACAAAAACTCGTCTTTACTTATCGGCAGGAGCTTTACCGACGGTTTCTTTGACAATAGTTGTGATAGCGCTTTGGGAAAAACTTCACAATCAGGGCAATATGCAGGTGTTTTTCTATCAAACTCTACCACAAACTCGACTTCGCCTTTCAAATCTTTGTAGCAAAAATGTTGCTATGATAGTTTTCTCAACGCCTTGATGTATTTTTTCTCATCGAAAGGCTCCTTATTCTTTAAAACTTTGTATATCTCGCCAAGAACAGATCTTCCAAGTAATTTCATCGCATCGCCCTTTGAATAGCCCTTTTTCAAGAGCCTATCAAGTGTCCTCTTGGTCTCCGGTGGATTATTTTCTCTAATTTGGTTCCCCACCACTTCAAGGATTGTCTTTTGCAGCTGCAGGTTTACCATCTCTCAAAAACTCCTTTTCATCCTTATACGGGTTGATTAAGCTCTACATGATGAAAAACAGCATGGAGTAGTATCACTATATTAGCTGCCTCGTGCTCCGAGATTTCAAGCATCTGCCCATGCATCAACTTGTTCCTCAGGTTGCGTAGCGGTTCTATTTCACACCACTTAACCATTTGTGAGAGCGATGATCTGTCGCCTGCTGATTCTGCACCTTTGAAAGCTGCCTCCAAGTTTTTGCACGGTTGCCCCTGCAGCTTGCTGTCTGGATGCTCCTTCGTCCATTTCGGAAATCCCTGCGTCTCCATCAGCAGCCCCTCTCTATGAAGCTTGCCAATGGTAATTTCGTCAACTTGAGGAAAAAGAATGTAAGCAGCAGAGGTGAAATCACGACTGATGAAGCTGACAAGTCCTCGTCTGATTTGGTCAGCTCGTCCGGAGAGCAACTCGGTATTATACTTCACGCCGCCACAGATTGAGCTTTTTCAAAGCTCTAAAACCGCAGTGTGAGTAAAGGGTCCAGTTCTTGTTTGTACGTAGTATCAGTATGGTTCAGGCAGTTGGAGATGGCATTTTTAAAATCCTTAAGAGGCTGTCCAATAATTACCAAACAATCAGCAGATATTATATAATAGTACACACATCTAAAAACGCTTTCTTTCAAATTCAATGCACATTTATAGCCAGAGCTTTCTCAAGTTACAAAAATACCACTTAGAAGAACACCTAATTTAGTTCCAAGCGAAATAAAGCCGAAAAGATTTTGTTATGACATGTACAATTATTCTTTGGTTATATAATTAGGGGAATGGTAAGGAATGGCGGTAAGAAGCGATAAAATGGGGCAGTCGTGGCTATTGCCCCTGGATATTAGTGAACTCATACCGGTAGACCATATCTGCTACCTGGTTATTGCAATCGTGAATGGCATAGATGTTAGTGAAATAGAGGAGAAATACAGGTTCAAACTCTGCAATTCGGCGTATCCACGGCGGATGCTGCTCCGACTGCTGGTACAGGCGGCAATCGATGGCGTGTGGTCATCCAGAAAGATTAACAAGTTGGCGCACGAGAGCGTGGTCTACATGTACCTGGCAGGGAACGAGAAGCCCGACTTTAGGACGCTATGCAAATTCCGATCGGAGAACAAGGAGCTGATCGAGACTACCTTCGAGACTACCTTCGAGAAAAACGTCACCTTTACTAAAGCACGGGGAATACTAACGTTGGGGCACCTCTCAACCAATGGTACCAAGATGAAAGCCAACGCGTCAAATGACTACACGCTGTGCAAGGCGGAGATAGAAGCGATAAGGGAGATAATAGAGCACGGGATTGCGATAGACAAAGAAGAGGATAAGCTCTACGGGGATAAAAGGGGCGACGAGCTGCAGAAGGAGCAGATTATTGAAAAGCTTGATAAGGCTGAAGAGGAGCTAAATACTGCGAAGCATTTTTGATTAAACTTTTTTAAAAAGTTTATTCGGTAACCAGTACTTCCGAAACCATGTAGTTTCGAACACGCTCATCCCATTTAAACATGAGAGAAATAGGTTATAAAATAATATAAAGTCGTTCTGCATTGAATTTGAAAAGGAGTAAAAATCAAGGAAGGATTATCC
>PIXU01000081.1 GCA_003601795.1 Candidatus Methanophagales archaeon | reverse complement strand
GCAGGACTCGCTCCTCTAACTGGAAAGATGCTGAATATGCTCATTGAAAAGGAAAGAATAGTCAGGCAGTGGGCTATATTATTCTCCGTGATTGCTTCTGGAGTGATTCTATGGGGTGGGGGCGAATGCATAATCTTGTTAAGCAATGGTGAGCCCATGGACGACCTTCTGGGCTATCTATACCTTTTCTTATCCATACTGGGTGCGATTATCCTGTCATTTATAGGCGTGGCGATCTCACGGTATGTAAAGGGCACGGTAATAGGGAAAGAAGAAGTTGTGACTGAGGCAGAGGTAGCACTGAAATAACGTAGTGATTTATCACCGCGGAGAGCGCGAAATTAGAGGTTTAGTTTATTAGCGGTTCAGCTCGTTAGCTAAACATCCAAACCTCTAAACCGCTATTATGCATTATATCCCTGTATCTTTTGCGGACCTCGATATTTTGTGATCTCTGCAAGCTCCTTTAGACATTCTGGGTTCTGTGCCGTGGTCATGTCTCCGAGCGCTTCATCCCGAACAAGACCTTTTAGAAACCGTCTTATTATCTTTCCACTCTCCGTCTTTGGCACGTCAGCGACATAATAAGCGACTTCTGGAGTTGCTACCGGACCCACTTTCTCCCTCACTGCTTTCACTATTTCCCTGTCCATCTGGGCTTTGGGCACCTCGACGCCACTTTTCAGCACCACGAAAAGAGCAGGCACTTCTCCTTTTATCGCATCCGGTTTCCCTACCACTGCAACTTCCACCACCTCATCCAAGTCGCTTACCGCATCCTCTATCTCAGCAGTGCCTATCCTGTGTCCTGCGACCTCCATGACATCGTCAATCCGCCCGGTAATCTTTATCAGAGGCTGACCTCCTATTTCCATACCCGTTTTTATTCCGCCGTCACCTGCAAAATATATCTCCGTGCCGTATTCGCTCCAGTACTCTTCCACATATTTCTCCGGCTTCTTGTACATCCCTCGAAGCATAGAGGGCGCAAACGGGGTTTTTACCACGAGATACCCCGATTCCCCCGGTTTCACCGCCTCACCCGTCTCATCCAGGATGTCACAATGCACACCTGGAAGTGCAGGACCGGCTACACCGGGAACGAAAGGCCCTATCCCGGGGAGTGAAGACAGGATTATTCCACCCGTTTCGGTTTGCCAGTATGTATCTATCAACGCGCAGCGACGTTCTCCTATCTTCTCGAAGAACCATTTCCACGTATCCGGGTCAATTGGTTCACCGACAGAAGCCAAAAGTCTTAACGAGGAGAAGTCGCGTCCTTCAACCCATTTATCGCCCGCGGCTCGTAACGCTCTTATTGCTGTCGGCGCCGTATAAAATATAGTAACGCCATATTTCTCTATCAGTTCCCACCATCGTGCCGCATCAGGATAATCCGGAGCGCCCTCATACCATAATGATGTCGCACCAACAAGTAAAGGGCCATATAAGGCATACGAATGCCCCGTTATCCAGCCTATATCCGCCGTTGACCAGAAGAGGTCATCGGGATGCAAGTCGAAGACAAGTTTCATTGTCAACGCCACGCCAACACTATACGCACCGCAGGAGTGCATAACGCCCTTTGGTTTGCCCGTCGTCCCGGAAGTGTAGAGCAGAAACCCATAATCGTCAGATGTAATGATTTCCGGGTCACAATAGGCTTCTACACCGTTCATCAGTTCATCGTAATAAAAGTCTCTGCCTTCTTTCATTTCTACCTCGCTATTCAGTCTCCTTACCACCACGCAGTTCTCTGCACCGACCTTCTCCAGAACCTGCGCTTCATCTATTCGCCTTTTTAACTCTATCCGTTTTCCCCGTCGGTAGAAGCCATCAACGGTGATAAGTATTTTTGATTCCGCATCCTCCATCCTTTCCCGCACCGCGTGAGGTGCAAATGCGGTGTACACGATTGAGTGCCATGCTCCTATTCGCTGACAGGCTAAAGCAACTATTGCCGTCTCAGGAATCATCGGCATCCAGATGGTCACGGGGCTCCCTTTCTTTACTCCGAGACCTTTTAAAACGTTTGCACACTTGTTCACTTCTCTGTACAGGTCCATGTACGTCAGGACTTGTTTGGCTTCATCCACAGGTTCAGGCACCCAGATAAGCGCTGCTTTATTCCTGTTTTCCTCCAGATGCCGGTCAATGCAGTTATAGGATAAATTTGTCTTATTTCCCACAAACCAGTTGAAATACGGGGGTTCTAACTCTACTACCTTATCCGCATCCCATTCGCCAAACCAGCCAATGGACTCCCTCGCATGCTTCGCCCAAAAACCTCTTGTGTCTTTACTCGCTTCAGCATAGATTTTCTCATCGCTGAAATACGCTTTTTCCTTCATTCGTTCCGTAGGCCAGTAAACACCCTTCTTTTTGGCGTCCTCGATTACCCATTGTTTTCCCGCATCCTTCAGCTTTCTACCAACATTCACGCCCATTTTTATCACTTTTATAATCTATATTTTCTCTTTTAATTTATGGTGATAAACTCTTTAAGTTTAAGATAAGGCGATCATGAACATTATATTCACGGAGTACGGAAAAGAAGCAAAACTCGTCGAGGGAAGGACCATTCTTTCCTATTTGCAGGAGTTGGGAATAGACATAAATTGCTCATGCGGTGGTGAGGGAAAGTGTGGTGAGTGTCTGGTCGAGGTCGAGTGCGCCCCCGGAGCACTGTCGGAAAGAACCGAGTTAGAAGATAAGTTTATACAGGACGATACGCACCGACTTGCATGCCAGGCGAGAATAGCAAATACCGACAACCCTATTTACGTCCGAGTGCCAAGAAGAACCTACTACGTTTTAGAATCCGGCGAATATAAGGAAATCGCTCTTGAGCCTTTCGTACACATAGAGGGCGAAAGAGTCTTTTGCGAGTCGGAAGATATAGGCGAATATAAAGGAGAAATATACGGCATCGCTCTTGACATAGGGACAACAACGCTTGCTACCTATTTAATTGACCTTGAAAGCGGAAAAGTGTCTTCTACTATATCAAGAGAGAACCCACAGACAAAATATGGGAACAACGTAATTTCAAGGATAGAATTTGCAAGAAAAGGGCAGGGCATACTCGTAAGAGAAATCAGAACCGCCGTGAACGAGCTGATTGCAAGCCTGACAGAGCCGGGCAAAGTATGTGAGCTCGTGGTTGTCGGCAATCCCGTAATGCGAGACCTGTTCTTTGGCTATTCCGTCGAGTCGCTTGGCAAAAGCCCTTACGAACCTTTGAGTGTCGCACCGGTAAGTAAAACAGCGAAGGAACTCGGGCTCGAGGCAAATCCCGAAGCACGAGTTTATGGGCTGCCCTTGATAGGCAGTTTTGTCGGTGCTGACGCTCTGGCTGTCGTGCTGGCAACGGAAATGTATAAATCCGAGAGCGATAAGATATGCATGGCGATAGACGTTGGAACAAACACGGAAATCGTACTTGGGAATAAGGACAGATTGGTCGCAACGTCGGCTGCAGCAGGTCCGGCATTTGAAGGTGCTGGTATAGCGTGCGGAATTGGTGGCGTAAGCGAAGCGATAAAAGAAGTAAAAATAGAAAATTCCGGCGAGGTAAAATACAAAACGATAGACGATGCTGCCGTTCCTGTTGGCGTTTGCGGTTCCGGGTTGATAGACGCGCTGGCAGAACTCCTGGACAAGAAACTAATTGATGGCAGAGGGAAGTTCTATGGAGACGAGAAAGAGCTAAAAATAGCCGAGGGGATCAAGCTGTCGGAAAAGGACATTG
This sequence comes from Candidatus Methanophagales archaeon, assembly GCA_003601795.1. GTDB lineage: Archaea > Halobacteriota > Syntropharchaeia > Alkanophagales > Methanospirareceae > QEXZ01. The sequence goes on along the minus strand of PIXU01000081.1, from coordinate 351 downwards.
ACCAGCTAAACCTCGCGAAAACTGCCGTGGCAGTGGGCATAAAGGTTCTGCTGCGAAGATACGGGGTCGAGCTTGAGGATATAGACAGCATTTTTCTGGCGGGGGGGTTCGTGAACTTTACAAACACGGAGCATGCAATACGCATAGGGCTTCTCCCCGATATTGAGCGAGGAAAGGTGAAAAAGGTAGGAAATGCGGCGCTAGAAGGTGCAAGGCAGGCGTTAATATCAAAGACGAAAAGAGAAGAGGCGGAAGCAGTTGCAAAGCGAATCGAGCACATAAAACTTGAAGAGGAAGATAATTTTATGGAATTATTCGTCAGTGAGCTTTATTTCCAGAAATATCTCTAAG
>PIXU01000080.1 GCA_003601795.1 Candidatus Methanophagales archaeon | reverse complement strand
TTCAAACATATCAACACCTGTTATTCTCTCAGGAATTTTTATACCAAGGATCTTCCCTGCCCATATCACTCCATCACATATTCGTTATTAGCATCATAACTCATTCTTCCATCTGGACCAGCTCTACCGCCTGGAGGATAGATGTGTTGACAAAATGTATCAGAAGATCGATAGTCTGCACACGCACCAACAGTAATAGCATTTTTTGCGGTTGAAGGAGGAATCGCACCAATACCTAACTGATGATCATTACCCGCAGCAAGTACAACAGGCACTTCTCGCCCAAGTTCCCCTTTCACAACTCTATCAACTTCTCTAGAAGCTTCTTCATATGCTCCGTATTCGATATATGAAACCCAACTACAGCTTATAATATCGGCAGAACTGTCTTCGAAATAGTCACCATCACCATCGTTGTCTAAGATTTCCCTCCAAATTTCGTCTGAAGATGCTCCTGGCCATCTAAAACCATGTAGCCCAGCCACTCTTTCGATAACTAAATTCGTCTCGTTTGAAATCCCACTAATTCGCCTATCATCATATACTCCACTTCCTGACACAATTCCTGCAACATGAACACCATGATCATTCGCATCTGCCTCTGGATATTCGTCTCCATCATAGTAGTCATGAGCATCGTATATCGTTACCCTATCGTCAGCATTTCCAAGTATGCCATCGGGTCCAGCAAAATGTGGATGCGTGTGTTGAATTCCGGTATCTATTATACCAACAGTGACTCCTGAACCAGTATTTCCTTTTGCCCAAACCATATCGGCGGAGATTAAATGTGCACTCCTATCGAGTAATAACTCGTTCTTAGGCTCTTTTGTAATCATTTTAACGAAATTCAAATTTGCAAGTTCTAAAATCTTTGTTCTATTCGCAGGAATTAAAACTCCCCGAATTCCGGCATATATTTCAGTGTCAACCCCGATTTCTTTTAGTAATTCAATATCCTCACCTGTCAAAGGTTCAAAAAAAGTAACAGCTATATTCTGTTTCTCCAATGGCTTTATATCAATTTCTTTTTTTAAAGTAGAATCTACCTTTTGTTCAGGATTTAAAGTACCTATCCACCTCACGAAACTAGGTGGCGTATCCAACCAAGCTAAGGGTACTTTAGCGTAATATGTATTTTCTGGAACATAACTCAATACCTTAACGCCGCTTTTTTTTATGTAATAATAATCATCCATACTACAATTACCCTGATAAAATTGTATTAAACAATAAACGCTGCCGGCATCTGTCATATTCGTTGCTTTCAAAGATTTATCCACGTGAACACCAGGCGAAGGAGTAAAGTATCCACTTCCCAATTTCACAGTGTACGAAACAGGCGTTACTTCTAGCCCCTCCACTTCCACTTCAGTAACAGGTATACCTTCAACCTTATCTTTTAGATTAGGCTCGTTTGCACCCTGTACAACCGATATCGTCAAACAAAAACACATTCCTACCAAAAATATAGCCCAAAGTACTTTTCTCATTCATATTCCTCCTTCATTTTCAAGCTCTGTCTTCGGTGGGACGAAACCCTTGTTTAAATCCCATTCTATTTTTTCGATGTATTCCAAGTTTATACCAATTTCCAATAATTCATTCTCAACTATTTCGCGCGCCGTAGCTAGTGGTATGTCTTTCTTAGGCGCAAATAACAGAACATATATATTGTTAGTTGGGTTATCTATATTTTCCGGGTCTAGTAGCAGAGTGTAACTTTCCTGATCTATCTTCAATACAATATAGCCCTCTTCATAAACATACAGTTCCTTCGATGTGGAACCATTATAATACGTATACGGTGGGCCATATCTAGAACCTTGTCTTATCCAATGGTCTGTTTCTTTGGCCTTTTCTATGACTTCTGAAGCATTGTATTTTTCAATTCTGAAGGGTTCGCTAGGATAATGTTTTCCTGCACTCATGACTTGCCCCAATGGAGGTTCTTTAACAATTACCGCTCCAGATTCTTTCCATCCTACCACAATATTAGCTTCATTTAATTCTTGTGTTTGCTCTATTATTTCACCTCCCGCCTTCACTCCCCATTCATCACTTCCCTCAACCAACAACATCGCCTTACTCTCATCCCAAGGATTTGGCAAAATCTCCAAAACCCCCTCACCCTCGCCAGGAAATTCTTCCGTTACCCTTGTCGCATTCGTCATTGCATGCACCTCCTCAAGGAAGGGGTTTGTCTTTGGCATGCCAATGATAATCAAATTATAGGTATATTTAAAACTTTCGATTTTTTTCGACGAGATAATCTCTGGCTTGTTACCGGTCAGATTCTCCAAATTCGCTGCTATCGCTTCTGCGCTTTCTTTCTCTATTTGAGAAGCATTTTCACCTATCACGATTACCGCCTCCTTCTCGAACAACTTCGGATAATCGCTTAAAGTCAGATCCTGCGAAGGTATCGCATCCCTTCCCCCACGCTCGATTACGGCGTAAGAGATCACCGCGGCGCAAATGATGCATATCGCCGCTCCCGCAATAATAATTGTTTTTCGCATCGCTCGCTTCATTACTTCTTTTGTATGGTGTAAATATAAAACTTTTGGATGGTTTTGATTTCCCGCGCATGAAGCACATGCAGCTTCTTTCATTTCGATTCATTTAACGCACATACGCTTCCACCTCCTTTAAACCCGGCTGTTTTAACCGTTAAGAGTCCCTTTAGCAATATCTTCATTTAGATGCCTGAAATCGTAACTAACCCCTTCTTATAAGGATGCTTATATTGCCTATGACCACCTTTAATTCTCGCATATTTTGCGATTTTGTTTAATTTCGACTTTCTTCTCCTTCATTTACTCCAGAACCAAATTTCTCGAATCTATAATCTGACCCATTAGAACATTAGTTGACCACAGAACAATGCCGATTTGCGATAATCTTTAATCGTCACCGTAAGCCCTTATTCACAAGCTCCACAACATCATACACTCTCGTTCCCTTCCCCTCTTTCTCCGCCGCCTCTCTCAAGTTCCGTTTACAGAACGGGCACGCACTCACAAGTGCCTCTGCACCTGC
>PIXU01000079.1 GCA_003601795.1 Candidatus Methanophagales archaeon | reverse complement strand
GCTTTGATTACCGCTTCCACTTATTTTAGATTAACATGAGAATTCAAGACGGCTTATATTGGTATAAGGAGAAGGGATTGTTTGATGCAAACACGTATGTGATACGGGATGAACTCACGGTTCTCATAGACCCGGGATTCGAGATTTATCTCGGGCTGCGACTCGAGGAAATGGAGGAAGATGGGATTAGCGCAGAGGATATTGATTTGATAACGCTCACGCATCTTCACCCTGACCACTGTAACGCAACCGCAGCGCTTAAGGATATATCAGGCGCAAAAGTTGCACTACATTCATCACAAACGGAATATCTTGATATTATGCTCGAAGAAGTTTCGAGGGCTCTTGGCGTTGGCACAGTACCTAAATTCGTGGTGGATTTGATGCTGGACAAGAATCTGAGTATAGGAGACACCGAGTTGAGGATAGTGCATACGCCGGGGCATTCCCCTGGAAGCGTTTGTTTTTACGTTTCGGCGGGAAAGATACTGATATGCGGTGATTTGGTGTTTGAGAAAAGCGTAGGAAGAACGGATTTGCCGTTTGGTAGCAAAGAGGAGCTGGAAAAAAGCATTAACCTGATTTCTGCGCTGGATACGGAACTTTTGCTGCCCGGGCATGGAGCATTAATAGAAGGACGAAGCAACGTCAAAAGGAATTACGAATTTGTAAAAGAATACCTTGATAGGCACAGTCGAATTTTCCAGTGAAATTGCCAAATCCTTAAATTTTACCGCAGAGCACATGGAGAACGCAGAGGCACCAGAAAGCATAAACAATGATTAGAACAGTCTTAAGCATCCACCTCTTCCACTAATTCAACCTCTAAATCACCTCCCTCAACTTCTACCCACTCTCGCTCCGGCAACTTCTCAAAATCTTCCATTGATTTTATTCTCATTTTGTTCATCATACTAAAAAGCAGTTCCCCCGCTACCTCATATAAGACCCGTATGTATTAATCACCAATTGCATTGGTTTTTAATACCTCCAATACAAATATAAACACATGTCATACACATTCGACTATGATTTGACAAAACTTCCGAGGGAGTTTTTCAAGGATATTGCCAGGATAGTGGATAAACAAAAATGGCACAAGAAACTGGGAAAGGTCTCAAAAAACATCGTTAAAGAATTCGGTGTGGATAAACTACTTGGCATTCAGTTAGAAGATGCGATTGCCGTTGTTGAAGACCTTGTAGACATTCATATTAAAAATCTGGTCTACGAGGAGGAGTTCAGGAAAGCGAAGGAGAAAATATTGCTGGTTCCACATTGCTGCCGTAAATACATGGATTCGCGGTGTAAAGCGGACTTTGACCTCAACTACTCTTCTTATTTCTGCAACCACTGCTCACCCGATTGCCCGGTAAATCACGCGACTACACTTGCAGAAGAGAAAGGCTATAAAGTATTCGTTCTGCCTGGCGGCTCGTGCATAAAGAAAATTTTAGCGCGTATGAACTGCGATGGCGTTCTGGGAATTGCATGCCCGGAGGAGATAAAATTAGGAATGGGATTTATAGAATCAAAAGGATTAGCGGTCAAGGGGATTGCATTAACAAAAAACGGGTGTGCAAATACGCAGTTCAATCTCAACAGCCTGAAAGAAGCCCTGATTTAACTGATTTGGGGTCACGTTCGTTCATTGACCTCGATACAGGAACCTTGATTAGCAGGTGCTAATTGTGTGTCTCGTTTGTCACAGATAAATTTAAAAGGGTGTGGAATTTAAAAGGGTGTGGAAGGCGACACGAACTTTGCACCCACCTCCGATATTCTGCTCTCTCGTACTTCTCCAAACTCCTTCAATGCTTCACTATCGCCAATAACAAAAACCATATCACCTATCATCGCGGCACTTGCAACGCACCCTTTTGCTTCTACAGCCTCTATCGCATCGCGGCATTTATCACTTATTAATCCGCTGTGTAGCGAAAATTTCCTTGACACCTGCATAAAATTATCTAAACTCGGTTTCCTGACTAGCTCTTTCATTGCTTCCCTACCTGCTTTGTTTATCTGCCTTTTCATCGAATTATCCGCCAAAACGGCTCTTGTGGCTCGCGTTCCAAACACGACATAGCTTATTTTCTGCCGCTCGTGCGGTATCTTATCAATAATGCCTACACCCGGCGGACCCGGTTTCTTTCTTATTACTACGCCACCATAGGTCTCGGCAATTACATCGCCCAGACCCGTGTTGTTTTCCACTTCTGCAAGATGAGCGATTTGCGCCACCTCGGTTACGGTCATGCCAAGCGATAAGAGCCGGTTTAATGCGAGTCCCGTACTGAGCGCACCCGCACCGCTTGCACCAAGCCCTGCGCCAATCGGCACATCAAACTCCGTTGACACGGTAACGTTGAGTTCGTGCTCGTGCTCATACTCTCCTGCTAAAGTATCCACAACGTATTTGGAGGTATTTGCCTCTTCTTCCACGCCGTTTATTTTTATTTCTATTTCTGCCTTTGTTCCCTTTTGATAGAAATCGTTATCGAGAGAAGCTTCGGTCACACAGCCCTTCTCTAATACGATTCCTCCTCCCACTGAGCCCTTATACAGGGGATTTCTGTTGTCCAGTATCTCAAAGAAGCCGGTTATATGCGAAGGTGAATATGAATATGATTCTGTTTTCCTCGTATCCCCCATTTTTCCCTTTGGTTTTATTTTATAAAGTTAGAGAGCAGTAATAATTATTGGTGGAGTAGAGTAGAAAAGGAAATAAAAATGGCAGAGAGAATTTGTAGTAGGGTGGGGAGAAAATGTAATCCTGAGGTGCTGGAGACAGTGATAGAGATAGCGGTGGGGATAGCAAGGCAAAGTATAAACAAGACGAGGAAGGGCACGCTGTTTGTGGTGGGTGACGAAGACGAAGTGTTAGAGAAATCAAAACCTTTAATTTTAGACCCTCTTGCTCTTTACCCGAAGGAGGTAAAGGACATAAGGGAGGCTGATATACAGGGAACGATAAAGGAGCTTGCGAAGCTGGACGGCGCTTTTGTTGTTAGCGGTGATGGATACGTTCTTTCAGCAGCAAGGCATATTGAAGCAAGCTCCCGGAATGTAGACCTCCCAATGGGTTTCGGCAGCAGGCACATGGCTGCCGCTTCCATCTCTAAAGAAACAGATGCCGTGGCGGTAGTGGTATCCGATAATGACGAAGTGGTACGAGTATTTGACGATGGTGAGTTGGTGGGAGAGATAATATCGGGGGTATGGGATTTGGAGAAAATCAAGCCGCATATACGAGGCAAATATGAGAAGATAGTAGAGAAGGACTTGAATTTGTCGATGCTGATAAAGAGAGTCTAAAAAATCGGTGGAATGTTTATATAGAAAAAAAATCTATTCGGAATTACCATGTTATTCAGCGAGCTCATGCATCAGCACCTGTTTCCAGCAACTATAGCTGCGCTTATAATATTGATAGCTTTTTCGCTCGTGCTTTATGCTTACGTAAAACGCAAAATAAACACTTCCGCGCTTATCGGAACGCTCATACTGGGTGCGATAATCCTGTTAGCGCTGGGACCACGGTTTGGCGGCGCCGGGATACTTGCATTACTCGCATTCTTCCTGTCCGGTAATTTAGTCACGAAATACAAATACGACAGAAAGGCAGAACTTGGCGTTGCCGAGGGAAACAAGGGTATGCGAAACATAAATAACGTGCTTGGCAATGGCCTGTCACCCGTGATTTTTGCGCTGCTCTACTACGCTGTTTCCTGCCAGAGTCAAAGCCAAAGCGGAAACACGATTTTATTGCTCGGGTTCTCCGGCGCGGTTGCTACCGCCTGCGCAGACACGTTTTCAACGGAAATCGGGCAGGCAGAGGGCAATCCGAAGCTGATTACAACGCTTAAAAAAGTGCCTGTGGGCACGAACGGCGGCGTTAGTTTACCGGGTCTTGGCGCATCTATGCTTGGCTCAGGTTTGATTTCGATTGTCGGTCTTGCATTTTGGTTTGATCTTCAAATGTCCTCAAGAACTATTTTTTTGCTCACCGGTATTTGTCTCCTGTCGGGGTTCTTCGGCGGTATCGTGGACAGCTTCCTCGGCGCGACAGTGGAGGACAGAAAGCCACTTAAATTGAATAAACATCATGTGAACATCTTGGCTACGCTATTTGGGGGTATATTCGCAATTCTGTTGGGCTGTTATTTTGGAATACAAACACAGTAATTGTATCCCTCCTGTGCTGTTTACCCGCAACCTTTTTAAAAAAGGTTGATCAAAAATATCCGCCTATGGCAAGATTATACAGAAGCCAATAGCGGCAAAATCGAAAAGCTTTTATATAACGATATTTTTAACATGAAATAAAATGACTACATGAAAAACACCTCCTGTAAATAAGGAAAGAAGGAGGTGCAATATGTATGTAGGGTCTGACGTACATAAGAAAAATAGCAACTATACGATGGTAGATGGTCAGGGAACAGAAGTGGAGAAAGGCAGATTTCCAACGACATGCGAAGGTTTGAATGAATTTGCGAGCGAGCTGCCTGAAGGTGCAAAAGTAGCGATCGAGGCGTCGACATCGGGTATTTTTGTGTATGAGTACCTAGATGAAAGGGAGATAGAGGTGCATTTGGCACATCCAGTCTATGTCAAGCCGTTTGCGAAGTAGCATGTGAAGACAGATAATGTGGATGCAGGGGTGCTAGCGCAATTGTTGAGGATGGATTACTTGCCGGAGAGCTATGTTCCAGGGAAAGAGATAAGGGATCTCAGAACGTTAGTGCGGCATAGAGCCAGCCTTGTTCGTTTAAGAACTTCGATAAAAAATCGAGTGCATGCGCTGTTGACGATTGAGGGAGTCCAGCCACCGAAGGTCGGTGACATATTTGGAAGGAAAGGGATGGAGTTTCTGCGAGAAGTGAAACTGCGACAATCCAGAAGGACAGCGTTGGACAATTATCTGGAAGTGCTGGGAGTTCTAAATGCGGCGATTAAGCGTGTAGAGACAATCCTGCGAGAGAAGGCGGAAGTAACAGAAGAGGCGAGGTGGTTAATGAGCATAGTCGGTATAGGATTTCACAATGCATTACTTGCCCTGAGTGAGATAGGAGAAATAGAGAGATTCAGCAAACCGAAAAGTTTTGTCTGCTACGCGGGATTGGCACCAAAAGTCGAACAATCCGGGGATTATACAAGGTACGGACACATAAACAAGCACAGCAACGGATTTCTCAGATGGGCGTTAATTCAGAGTACGAGAGCGGCAGTTCATTCTTCTAAGCCAAATCGCTTCCAGCGAATCTACCGCAAGCTAAAAGCAAGAAGGGGAGAAAAGGTGGCAATCGTTGCAACAGCCCGTCACATGGCGGAGTCGGTCTATTGGGTGCTAACAAAGAGAGAATATTACAAAGAAGAAAATAAGGCAATAAGAGCCTCGTCTTTTTCATGATCCCGTAATATAGAGTAGAGGCCGCCAAACTTAACGACGCGTAACCATGTGCCGATAAAGGTGCGAAGCGATGAATGTCGAGAAGGAGAGGTTATAGTTATAAACAGGTCCAAATCGTGGATCAAAAAACCTGGTAAGCCATCTATATAGAGGAAGCTCGCAGGAATACTGAAGGAAAATAAGGCAGGATAGGCTTTATTACGGAAGGAGCCGCATGTCGGAGTT
>PIXU01000078.1 GCA_003601795.1 Candidatus Methanophagales archaeon | reverse complement strand
CTTGAAAGTCCTCTTCCCAACGCAAGACGGTGTGGTAAAAGCAGTAAATACCGTTGACCTCAAAATAGCGAATGCCGAAAGATTAGGGCTAATAGGTGAAACAGGGTGTGGAAAAACGGTGCTTGGGCTTTCAATAATACGCCTGCTTCAGCCATCCACAAAGATCGAGGGTGAAATCGTGTATAAGGGCAAGGAACTTTTAAGACTAAGCGAAGAAGAGATGAGGAAGATAAGGGGAAAGGAAATCGCCATGATACTCCAGAACCCAACAACATCCTTGAATCCCGTTTTGAAAGTAGGTGACCAGATAGCAGAAGCGATTCAGTTGCATCAAGGATTGGATAAAAGAGCGGCAAAAGAAAAAGCAATCGAAATGCTCGAATCTGTGAAAATACCTTCGCCCGAGAAAAGGGCAAATGAGTATCCACATCAATTCAGCGGTGGAATGAAAGAAAGGGCAATGATTGCTATGGGTCTTGCATGCAACCCCTCTTTGATTATCGCAGACGAGCCAACAAAGGGTTTGGACGTCACGATAAAAATTCAGATAGTGAAACTGATGAAAGAAGTGTCAAGGCGAAAGTCAATGCTATTTATAACACATGATTTAGGAGTTGCAGCAGAGATTTGTGATAATATCGCCGTGATGTATGCAGGAGAACTTGTTGAATACGCAAAAACTGAGGATATATTCAAAAACCCGTTGCATCCGTACACGAGAGGATTTCTTAATTCGCTTCCAAGCAGAGGATTGAAACAGATAAGAGGCATAAGTCCTTCTTTGATTGATCTCCCAACTGGATGCCGGTTTCATCCAAGATGTGACCAAGCGAGTGCAAAATGCAAGATAAACCATCCGGAACTGGTGGAAATAGAAAATGGACATTTTGCGAGGTGTTTGCTCTATACATGATTGAAGTTGAAAAACTGAAAAAATATTTTTCAACAGGAATACTGAGAAAACGACCTATAAAAGCTGTGAATGGTGTATCATTCCAGATTGAACAAGGAGAGACATTAGGGCTTGTTGGGGAGAGTGGATGCGGGAAGACAACCATTGGCAAATCGCTCTTACGGCTGATTGAACCAACAGGAGGAAAAATCATTTTTGATGGCATTGATCTGGTACATTTAAAAAAGAAGGAACTGAGAAGGATCAGACCTCGAATGCAAATGATATTCCAGGACCCGGATGCTTCGCTCAATCCAAGAATGAAAATAGGAGATAGTATTGCAGAGCCTTTAAAGCTGCGGGGTGGTTTGAATAAGGTAGAGATTAAAGAAAAGGTTTCTGAATTGATAGAAACCGTAGGGTTAAATCCAGAACATGTAAATCGCTATCCTTACCAGCTCAGTGGCGGGCAGAACCAGAGGGTTGCATTCGCGAGAGTTCTTGCGGTAAATCCAGATTTCATTATCGCTGATGAGCCAACATCTTCTTTGGATGTCTCAGTTCAGGCACAGATACTGAACTTAATGCAGGATTTGAAGAGGAAATTTGACCTGACACTTCTCTTCATCTCGCATGACCTCGAAGTTGTGCGCCACATGAGTGACAGAATAGCGGTAATGTATCGCGGAAAGATTGTTGAAATCGGCATTGTAAACGAGATATTTGACGATGCAAAACATCCATACACAAATACACTGATTTCGCCTGCATCATTAGAAGACCAATTAATTTACGAAGACATAAAAGATGCGGGCTGCGTGTTTTACCCAAGATGCCCTTTTGCTGCGGAAATTTGTTGTAAAAAAGAGCCAGAGATGGTTGAAATTGGAAGAGGGCATTGGGTTTTATGTGATCGTGTTACATAGTCAGTCAATGAATGGGATATTCGATTGGATGATCACCCATTTTTATTTACTACCCTAAGCCGTAACGAAAAACAAATCTTCTACAGTTTTTATGTATCTTCCGCCACTTATGCTTACTCTTGCATCGTAATACCCTTCAGGCGCATCGGCTGGAAGCTTATAAGAAGTCCCAAAACTCCATTGAACTCCTTTTCCCAGCGTTACAGATATTGAGTAGCTCAAATCTTCTTCCAATACTATTGAGCCATCGGGTGCGATAAACGTAGTAGTAATTGGATTAGTTATTAAAACAGGACCTTCCCCTTCATTTGTAAATCGCAGAGTAAGAAGCACGTAATCTCCTGGTGAGTATTCCGCTTCATCAACTGTTATTTCCCAACGTAATTTCGGTGGCGCCGGAGGTGTAGGCGTTGGTCCTTCCTCACAACCCGGGATTATGGCAAATATATTCCAATCATTGCTTCCTACCAAATTATGCACATAAGCTATCCAATAATCATTTTGTGCGTAAGTCATCGAAGGTCGCCTCTCGTGTGCTGAGCTGTCATCCACAACTTTCGTCTTCTCGATAAAGTTCCAGTTACTGTCATATTTCTTCATGAATATCCCTAAGGTTCCGCCTTCGTTTGACGCATAAGCAATCGTAAACTCGTTGTTCTCAAACTTTAATGACGGATAGCTCTGAGAGGATGATTCTGATGTAACTTGTTTCTTCCAGGAATCCAAATTAAGATTTGTATCCAAACGTTTCACGAATATATCATAATTCCCTGTTTCTTTGGAGAAATAAGCTACATAGAGATAGCCATTTCCATACATAATCGATGGTCGATCTTGATGTGAAGTCTCACTCGTCACTCGAACTTTTTTAATTTGATTCCAGTTGGAATCGAATTTCTTGACGTAAATGTCACCCTGATAAGAGCTTCCTGTTTCCCATGACTGGTAAGCTAAGTAGAAATATCCATCTTTGTAGAACAACGACGGCATGTCCTGAAGCGACTGTAAAGTTGTGAGATACCTCTTACTGCCACTTATGTAATTCAAATCCAAATCGTATTCTACGAGAATTACATCCCAATCATTTGTAGTAGCTCCTTCTTCGTTTGATACATACGCCACGTACAATTTATTGTTTGCGAACAGCAATGCGGGGTTATCATGATAATGCCTGCTGCTCGTTACTTGCACCTTACGTATGAAGTTCCAGTTGGAGTCGAATTTCTTGATGAATATATCCCTGCCGTGTTCGAGTCCTGGATAGCTGGTCTCCCAGGACTGGTATGCCACATAATAGTTGTTATTTGCATATACGATGGAAGGGTGATCCTGTAAGGAAAGATTGGAAGTTATTTGAACCTTGCAAATCACCGTCTCTACGATGGTATAATCATAATATTTCTTCTCAAGATCAAACCTATCGGGCGGTGCGTGATGTCCGTCCCGTATCCAAACCGAGATGTCAGTATCGCCTATGTCTGCGGAAGTTGTGTGCCATATCCATGTGTTATCGGTGCTCCAATCTCTCATTATCGTCCATGAATTGCCAGTTGAAGGACCCCGTATCCAGAAACGATAGTAGAGCATGTCGCCATCCGGATCAGTTGCAGAAGCGGTCCATTCGATTGCAGTACCTGCTGGTTGCGGCTCAGACTTGTCAGGCGATAATGCGGGATTGATGGGGGGTTGATTTTCAGCCGCTGTGATAGTATAATCGTAATATTTCTTCTCAAGGTCATATCTGTCAGGCGGCGCATGATGCCCGTCCCGTATCCAAACAGATATGTCGGTATCCCCGATGTCGGCTGAACCCGTCTGCCAAGTCCATGTGTTTACAGGACTCCAGTCCTGCGTTATCTGCCATGAATTGCCAGTAGCGGGTCCTCGTATCCAGAACCGGTAGTAAAGGGTATCGGCATCAGGATCTTCGGCGTATGCCACCCATGTTATACTGGTGCCTGCTGGTTGTGGCTCCGCTTTCGTTGGCACTAATATGCTATTTGTGGGTGGCGAGTTGGGTCCTGTGAAAATTGTATAGCTATAAACTTTCTTCTCGAGGTCATATCGGTCCGGCGGCTCGTGATACCCATCCCGTATCCAAACAGATATGTCGGTATCCCCGATGTCGGCTGAACTCGTCTGCCAAGTCCATGTGTTTACAGGACTCCAGTCCTGCATTATCTGCCATGAATTGCCAGTAGCGGGTCCTCGTATCCAGAACCGGTAGTAAAGGGTATCAGCATCAGGATCTTCGGCGTATGCCACCCATGTTATACTGGTGCCTGCTGGTTGTGGCTCCGCTTTCGTTGGCACTAATATGCCGTTTGTGGGTGGCGAGTTTGGTTCAAAGCGACTTATTAATGGAATCAATCCTCTATCTGCGGATACAAACCCTTCAAACATCAATCCAACTAACACACATACAAGCACAAATCCAATATAATTTTTCCACCTGATTTTTTCTTCTCTCATCGTGATTACCACTTTCTTCTTAGCGAAGAGCCAATAAAATAATATTGTTGCACAGATATAAAAAGCAATTCTTCTTCACAACTCAACACCCCAGCACCGGGACTAATGAAATGTGATTCCACGTAGACGGCTATATCCCTGACCGCAAGCAGGTGGAGGAGAAGGGTGAGCGCCGCAAGATGGCTGCAGCGATGCAGTCGGAGGCGGGCAAAGAAGCGTAATAAAGCGTAAGGAGACGGTTGAATGGCATGCGGAGCGTTTTTGATTAAACTTTCCGCGCACAATCGGAAAGTAATGTGGGGTAAATTGGGGAGGAATGTGCCGATCATCCGTATGATTCGGACTGGACGTTAGTAGCTAATTCGGCATCTAAAGTAGGGAACTTTTTACGTGATAGTGAAACTGGTTTGCTTTGCGATCCAGATGTAAAAGCGATGGCTGAGAAGATAAGAAAGCTTTATGAGGATGATGGTTTAAGAGAGAGATTAAGCAAAAATGCTTTGAAATGGTCTAAAAAATTTAGTTGGGATGAGAGCAAAAAGAAGTTCTCTGAGATACTCAGGGAGGTTGTCTTGAGAGGAAGTTGAATGATAAGGAAACTGTATGATAAGGAATTCCTGAAAGATACAGGTATAGTGTTCATTGCTTCAATTATAGCTGGGATATGCCACATGGCAGAATCGGTCTACTGGGTGCTGACAAGGAAGGAATACTATAAGGAAAATAAGGCAATCTCGTACTTTTCATGATCCCTTAGAGGATCGCCAAAATGAGTGAGGCGCCACCCTAAACGACGCGTAACTCTGAAAGCGCAGAAGGAGAATATAGGAGGTAATAAAGAAATAACCATTTTAGAACTCGCAAAATTGATAAAAAACCTTTATTTAAAAAAGAAAGCTTTGCCAAAGAAAAATTATGCTGAATCTTCTTCTAAGCTGGAATTTCATCCTTTCCCTGAAGACGACCCTCAGAGGAGAAAGCCGGACATAAGCAAAGCAAAAACACTACTGGATAGGAAACCAAAAGTGGAGTTGGAAGAGGGACTGAAGAGAATGATAGGATGGTTTGCGATGAGCAAGCAAAGCAAATGAAAATGAATAAATACCTTCATATATACCAAATTAGAAGAAGTGTCAGCGAAAGTATATAATGTTTAATATTAGTTTATACAATATGTACAAATTACACATTTTAAAGATAAAGGTGAGGAAAAATGAGCAAAGAAAATCCATTTTCGCCGGCATTTCCAGTTAACCCAAAATACTTTGTAAATAGAATAGAGATCATAGATTCCTTTAAAAGGGCATTTGACCGAAGTACAAAAACAGAGACCCCAACACCAGATAATATAGCAATTTTAGGGGATTGGGGAATTGGTAAAACTTCTGTACTAAGAAAATTCGAGACAATGGCTTTAGAAGAGTTCAGGGAAAGAAAAACATTTTCTGTAATAGTTGAGTTAATACCAGCATCTTGCAACTCTCTCACTTCTCTCACCAGTCATGACTCATGCACCAATTTTAGCGAAAATCAGAAATGAACTCAGTAAAAAATGCCAGAACCCAACTCAGATTTTTACTAAAGAAGAATCTCATAATAAAACATGAGAGAGGTGAGTATTCTCTCTATCATCCCCTATTCAAAGAATACTTAAGAAGTCTGAAATGAAGCATAGTCATTCCCACCTACAACTCAGAAGCAACGCTTGAGGAATGCCAGGAATCTATTAAAAATCAAGATTATCCAGCAGAAAAAACAGAAATAATCATAGCAGATGGCGGCTCTACTGATAAGACTTTGGAAATAGCCGGGAAATACACTCAAAACATATTCAACAACCCCTTGAAAACAGGTGAAGCTGGAAAGGCTGTTGGCATTAGCATGCGCTGGAGAGATTATTGCTCTGATTGATTCTGATAATATTCTTCCTTCCGAGAATTGGCTAAAAAGAATGGTCGAGCCTTTCGTATATGAAGAGATATCGGGAAAAAGACCTGCAAGAAGAGCTCAACAAGCAGAAAGAAGAGATTAACGAATTAAAAGAGGAGAATCAGAAGTTAAGACAGGAGATTTTCGGTTTAAGGGCTTCTAAAAAGAGAAGGAGAAGTTTGCACACGAATCAGAAGCCCAAAAAGAGAGGTTCGCCTTTTGGACACAAAGGAACCTCACGCAAACGCCCGGATAGAGCAGACACAACCATCGTTCTCGAGCTCGAGGAGTGCCCTTACTGCGGTGGGAAGCTCAAAGAATTGAATCCTGAAGTTCCTGAGACAATTGGCAATCGCCATTTCGGCATCCGTTTCCTCCTTTACATCGCTTATCTGCGGTATGTGATGAATTTGCCAGAGGGAAGATTGCAACGCTCCAGAATGACACTTACAACGCTCACGTCTCAGTAGGAACGGTGGTTGACTACCTCAAAAAGGCTGCTGATCTGTTCGGTGACGAATACAAGCGCATAAAGTGCGAGATGCGGGAATCACGAATTTGCAACTACGATGATACAGGGCAGCGAGTGGATACAAAGAATCGCAGGCTTTGGGCTTTTGTTTCAAAGGAAGCGGTGTTATATCTCACGAGCAAGAACCGGGGAAAGAAAGTGGTGATAAAAGTTCTCGGTGAGGACTATGATGGTGTGAGCGGGCAGGACTTCTACCCATCGTTCGACGGCGCACCGGGAAGGAAGCAGAAATGCTGGTCGCATCTGATAGTACCTGCGAGGAAGAACATTGAGCGGAAGCACCCCCCCGCCTGAATCCTT
>PIXU01000077.1 GCA_003601795.1 Candidatus Methanophagales archaeon | reverse complement strand
ATAACCCGATTGAATCAGGTATGGGCTTCCGATATCACTTATATCCGTCTATCGGGCGAATTCGTCTACCTGGCGGTAATCCTGGACCTCTTCAGCAGGAAATGCATCGGATGGAATCTGGATAGAAGCCTTCACACAGAACTGGCGTTAAAAGCTCTGGCTATGGCAATAGAAACACGCTGGAATGAGAACCTGCGGGGACTGATTCATCACCCAGATCAGGGAGTTCAGTATGTCTCGGGTGAATATATCGGATGTCTCGAAGCGCACAATTAGCATGTCAGCTCGGGGCAATCCTGATAATGCATTCGTAGAAAGCTTCATCCGGACACTGAAGTATGAAGAGGTCTATCTCAATGAATATGAGGCAAACGAGAAATGATTTGATGAAAACATTCATACCTTAATGTTATGTATAAGTTCTGTGGAACTTAAAAGGCGAGAATTCCACCCCTCCCCCCTCATAAAATTTCGTGAACCACTCGTAGAAATGCAGCCTGATGGTATGGATACCAGCCATTATCGCCTCAAGTATTATCACAATAGCAGTCCCGAGTATGAACACGACCGCGGCTATCACGGGTCCTATCGTTGGATTTATCTGCAAGCACATGAAAGTTAGAAGAATGAACACCTCGATTAACGCTGCATGACACAATGCTAAAGCGAGTATCCTGCCATAAGAAACGATGTTGGCAAGAAATCTGAAGAAGTTCTCCAGCAGTGCATCTATCACGCCATCTATAAGGATAATGATGTAGTCCATGATTGCCCTCTTCTCCTTCGTTTCCCCGTTACTGTTTTCCACGCCTCCCCCATGCTTCAACTCGGAAATGATCTTGAGCCCAAACAGCAAAAGAATAGGGAGCATGATGAAAATTACAATGCCTGCTTTCAGCTCGAAGAGCCGGATGCCGAATAAAACGAGTAAGAAATAAAGAGCGCCGGACAAACACCAGATTTTTACAAATCCTCGTATCACCCCCAATATGTTTCTGTCAGAGAAATTGGATATTACGTTGAAGAGCAAGCCAAGACCCATGTGCAATGCTCCTATCAGCATGGTCAGCACGAAAAAGAGTTTAATATCCTCTATCGGTTCAAATGGATTCCATGTGATAATAAGCCACTCAGGAACAACTACTCCTTCTACTGAAGCCCCAACCAACTTTGATGCATGATGGCTAAATCCAAAGAATTCGCCGAATAATGCGCCGGCAGCCAATGAACAAAGCCCGCATAGCATGACAATTATGCCCATTTCTCTCATTCCTTTTCCCAGACCCGTAAAGCGGGTCAATGCCAAGCCGAGCAAAAGTATAAAAAAGCCATGCCCTATATCAGGGAACATAAGACCGAAAAGAAGGGGAAACATTATAGCAGTAATTAGCGTTGGGTCTATATCCTTGTATGATGGATGTCCATACATCTTAATTACGGATTCAAAAGGCTTTACTATTCGTGGGTTGTTCAGCAAAGAAGGCACTCGCGCATCGTCTCGCTTTGGCTGTCTCACCTCTACGATAGAAAATCCGCCCGTCTCCTCGTTTATCCCAGCTATTACATCCTCTACCTTTTCTTTAGGTGTCCAGCCTTCAATAACTCGCACTCGTTCGGTTTTACCGAATAGAACCTTTACCTTTGCCTTGTTTTCCTCTATTTGCACTAGCTCTTGCATCACGAGCATGTCTTTAACCTTTTCTCTTCTTAGTTCCTCTATTTCTCGTTCCTTATCCTTTATTTCGCTCTCCAGCCTCTTTATCCTTGTCTCCGATTCCGCTATCGCGTCCTTTGTAGAATCGGGAATGTCTTCCGGAGACTGCCAACAATCGAAGTCCAACCGCATCAGCGCCCTATTCACTTCCTCTTTATCCTTTCTTAAGGTTACAATCACCGCAAAAGCCCCCTCTTCTCCCTCCACTATCTTTTTCGACATCACGAGGTGATTTTCCCCGGATATCGATTCAAGAGTGTTTCCCAACTCTTCTAAATTACTGATCGGCAACTTTCCCGCATACACCGCGATAAATTCATGCTCACCTACGAAATCTAAATCAATGCCAAAATCTTCTAATATCTTCAATATCATCAATAGTTGCTTTGTATTTGATAATTCTTCTTTTAAGGTCGCATTCTCACTCATTAACGTGGTTACCGTGTGCTCTAATTCACTAAACTCTTTCTCTATCTCTTCTAACCCTATCTCCTCCACCCTTGCCTTCGCTCCTTTTTCTTCTTCCGGTGTTTTAAACAGCATCTCCCTCAAGCTCTTTTTTCCCTCTGTCTGAGGTCGTAACAAAGCTATCAGGTTATCTATCCGCGCCAGAAGTTCCGAGCTTCTTATTAATACCGCATCAGCCTTTGAAGGTTCTATTAGCCCTTCCCAATCCTCTAAGAACTCCTTTATATCTGTAAGATGAACGGAGCCCAAGGCATCAATTCTTTTGATTACCCCGTCTATATGGTCATTTAGGGTAACAATTCTCAGTTCCCTCATCTCCACAGGCTTCAGCATCTTCCCTATCCCTACTTTACACTTTAGTTATCAGGTAAGTTTTAAGCTATTTGTGATATAAATTTAAATATAGGTAAAAAAGCGAGGTGTTTTTTTCTGAGATGAAACGTAAGTGGCTAAATATTGATAGAATCATGCGCAAGGAGAAAATACCGTCCTCAGTGGCATTCGATGAAATAGATAGCTGGTTAGGGGTGGCCTCTAAATCGCTATTTCATGGTCTGAGCACAAATGCCCACCAGTCATATAAAGAGATAAGTAATATATGTGAGAGGCTTAAACAGCACGTCTCCGAGCTTCAGGACGCCGAACCAGTTGAGAATATGCCAGCGCAGATTGCAAAAATTGGGTTGTCAAACCGCGATAAGATGGTAAAAAATCTCTACTCGCTGACTGAAAAAATGTTGATTCCTGCGCAAACCAATTATAAAGCAGTCTTGTCTTTTTATGAAGCAACTACATCCAGCATCAATTTTATTTTTCACAAATCATCCAGGATAATCTACTATGTTCGCTCACTGTTTCCAGAGGAGGTTAAGGAACTCGTAGCGGACTTAAATCAATTAAAAACCGTGCTTGACCAACTTATCACGCCCATAAAGGGTAAAGAAAGTCAGATTTTGAATTTAGAACAAGTGCCAGGGCTGGTAGTAGATATAAAAGAGCTGAAATTAAGGATAAAAAAGGAAAAAGAGAACGTTTGTGCTTTAGAAGAAGAGTGCTCAGTACTCGAAGGGAAAATCGAAATAGAAGGGAAAAGATTAAGCGCGATTGAAGAACAGGAAGAATGGATGCAGTTCAAAGAGCTCGAATCCAGATTGTTTTCCCTGGAGAAGGAATTAAATGCGCTCGAATTGGATGTCGGCAAATTATTCTACCCCATAAACAAAGCACTCCACCTATTAAAGAAGCAGGACGAAACTGGACGGCATACTCTCACTCCTGAAGAGAGAAGAGCAGTATCTTCTATCCTGTTCTCCCCTATTCGAGCACTTGACGAAGATATAATCAAATTTTTACTCTCTATAAGGAATGTAATCGAAGGAGATGTCTCTATCCTGAAGGAGCGAAAGCGAGATACGGCACTGAAATGGATAGACCATCTGTTAAATAGCGAGTTATCCCTGATAAAAGAAAAACATGATGAGCTACAATCGAGAATTGAAGAGGTCAAAGGCAAGATTTCCAATATGTCAATACTCAAGGAAAAAGAAGAGGTCGAAAGATCAATTATTTCGGCTAAGGGACAACTAGCTCGTTTACAGGAAGAAATAGAGCGAACAAAAAAACACGTAGGTTCGTTGAAAGAGGAACTTAGAGAGAAAGAGGTTTTTTTATCGGAGGTTTTGGAAGAGATAGCAGGTAAGAAGATTGATGTGGAATTTGATTAGTTCTAACCTCAGGTTCTGATATAAAGACCCTTCATCTTTTTATGTTATAAATCCGAATATATGCTATTGACATATGTTACGAACATATGTTGAAAGCAAAAATGATATAGGAGGTGAAAACAAAAAATGAAAAAAATAGCGCTTTTGGCCATTGCTGCGATTCTTTTCTCTTTAGTAACGGCGAGCAGCGCCTCAGTCAGCTTTTCTTACACCGCAGATACGTCAGGCAGGTTGATGGTGGGTGAGGACTATCGTTTTAATACTCATGCCAATCCTATCGTGGGAAATCGCTATTCACTCGACCTGACTGCAAGAAATAGCGAAACCGCAAGCTGTATTCACGACTTCTCAGCAGAAGATCACGAAGTCAATACAGGAACCGATGTCATGTATTTGAGCAATACTTCAAGAATGCTACGCGGCTTGCATATAGCGGAAAAATCTGGGGCATCATTGATAATCGAGAAAAATGAAACCGGAAATAAGACTTTCGTCGGCTGTAGTGATTCTACAATCGGTTTCTCTGCCAGGGTTGATTCATTACAACGCTTTGTTACAACGGGTTGGATCAAGGATGGGTCTCAGACATACGATATCGATACAAAGGGCAAAGGGAATTATGATGCTAATCTCCGTGCTACAAGTAGCGAAGGGGAAGGGCGGTGGAACGGCAGAGGAGGTTGTGCCGGCTATTGCAACGAATATGTTCTTCGCTCTACCGAACGGATATCCAGCCACGTAGGGGGACGATTTGGGGATTTCAACTTCACAGCTCTCTACAATGTGACACGACCATGGATATAGAGATGAGGGATTTTTTTCATTCCCTCTTTTTTTCTTTCAATGCAAGCGAATTAGCGCTATGGGATGCGATGGATGGAGATAAAAGATGAACAGAAGAAGATGGGTAATTATCGGCGCATTGATTGCGATATTCATGTTGATTTACGCTATCGGTAGCGTAAATGCTGGCGTTTCTTTCTCTTATAATCTCACGGGTAATGGCGATATAAAAGCAAATGATAATTACAACGGCAAAGTCATCTCGTATGAGGGATCATCTATAAAAGAGGTTCAGTATTCCTTCACCGCCTTTGGTACGAACAGTGATAACTCTTCCCTGTATCATTACCTCAACACTGTAAAGGGATTGGAAACCCACTCCGTTTTCAATTGCAATTATGCCGCCACCGGAGGGAATAGCACGAAAGTGGGTGCTATGGACATGACAGAAAATATCGGTCTAACTTCTATTTATTCCGGATACACCACAAAGGGGGCAAGCTACGAGGAAGTAGATGCTTATAGCATGCTGACAGGCACTAATATGCTAACTGCGACAACAACTAAAGTAGGGCTAACCGATGACCCGGTAGGCGTGCAGTACAAGATATATGCAGGAGGGGAAAAGGAAGGGGCTCTGGCTAACGGTAAAGTGTCTGCCGGCGCGAGTATGTATGTCGTGAATGCCTCTAACGGTGGGCTTTGGTCCAAATGGTCATATGAGGAAGAGTCCACGGCGAATGGCTCGTTCGAGTTCTATAAGGTCATTGCTTACACGTCAAAAATTACCACGCCGTAACCTCTCTTCTCGTACTTCTCGCTGTTTGGTATTTGATACCAAGTTCTAAAAAGTAGGGTAGGAGGAAAAAATAGAAAGAAGTTTTATGTGTAATGTCCAAATACAAATTTATAATAGGATACGAAAAGAAATGGAAAAAATAGCGCTTTTGGTCATTGCAGCGATTCTTTTCTCTTTAGTATCGGCAAGCAGCGCTTCTGGCAGCTCTGTCAGCTTTTTTTACAACGCTGATACAACAGGCAGGATGGCAGTGGAAGAAGACTATCGTTTTAATACTCATGCCAATCCTATCGTGGGGAGTCGCTATTCACTCGACCTGACTGCAAGAAATAGCGAAACCGCAAGCTGTATTCACGACTTCTCAGCAGAAGACCACGAAGTCAATACAGGAACCGATGTCATGTATTTGAGCAATACCTCAAGAATACTACGCGGCTTGCATATAGCGGAAAAATCAGGTGCATCATTGATAATCGAGAAAAATGAAACCGGAAATAAGACTTTCGTCGGCTGTAGTGATTCTACAATCGGTTTCTCTGCCAGGGTTGATTCATT
>PIXU01000076.1 GCA_003601795.1 Candidatus Methanophagales archaeon | reverse complement strand
GGAGATTGTTTGCTTATCCTTAGAAGCTATTATCTTCACCCGTTCCATATCCTCTATGTACGTCTCCACATTTTTCAGCTCGTGGTCGATCATCCTTGCTATTTCCAGCGAATTGTAACCCTTTGCGTATAGTTCTACGGCATCTCGTTTATGTGTAATTCCGCGCCCGATATCCAGCACATTACCCGCAGTTGGAAGCAGCTTCCCTGTCTCCTTTTGACATTTTCTCGTGCGTTTTGAGAGTGTCGCAGTGCTTAACAACATGATGGCGGTCAAATCCGCCAGGCTAAGCACCATACCTTGCTGTTTAGCCTCGTTTATCAAACGAACCATTCTTTTGTCCTTTATCGGCTCGACTTTTCCATCCTTTGCGAGTATCTCCAGGTCTTCTTCGGTTACCAGCGATAGTACAGCCCTTTTTGCCTCGGTGTTAGCGCTATTTTTGCCATACCCCTGCTTATCACCCTTAGATCGTGCAATCCATACCAGCTGTCCTGGTTTCACCCAATCCACAGACGGTGAAAAGCGGTCTACCGTATCTAAAAAATCATCTACGAGTCGTTTCGCTATCTCCAGCTTATCGGAATATCCGTATCCATCAATGAGCTTCTTTATGAGCACATTTCGCAGTGTTCTCCCTTGAAGCGGTCCGTATATCTTTTTCGCATGTTCTCGTTTGACCAGCCCTTTATCAGTCATTGCGCTCCCTCCTCCAGCGTTTTTTTTAACGGTTCGTTGACCTTAAACTGGTCAAGAAGCAGGTTGAGTCTATCTTTGTATCCCTCGCTCTCTGCGCGCTTAATTAAATCTATGTACTCACCAATCAGCCTTTCTGATAGTTTTGTTATCTTTCTAATGGTCAAGAGCGGATAAGATTCCCTGTGCAGGAATGCAACCACTGAGAAGTCCTCCAGGTATCTGTTCACGCTGGAAGGTGAATGCGCCATCTTCCGTGCGATCTCGGATAGCGTGTAGTTTTTAAGGTAAAGCTCAACAGCTTTTGTTTTATGCGATACGCTCCTTCCTATGTCCTCCATCATCCCGCGTGTAAGCAATGAGGTATCCTTTTTCATGAGATAAGCGTCGTCCCTCTTTATCGTGCTCAGGCTTGTACCGAGAAGGATTGCGAGATCCTCCTGGGTCAGAACTCCTCCATGATCTATCGCTTCGTCACACAGACGCAGTTCCTTATTCCTTCTATATGCTATCATGAACCAGGTGTCATATGACACAAAGGTTAAATTATATAATTAATTTTGGTAATAGAATAAAGAGATATGAAAAAGAATATAGCAATAGGTATATGTATATTTTTGATTTTCACTTTAGCTCTCTTATTTAATAATGGTTGGAAAATTCTTGTGGCTCAGAGTCCCATGCCACCGGATCAGAAGAAGAGCCGGGAAATAGCCGAAGAATATTTGCTAAACAGCCTTACCTTCAGGTTTGATGGCATAGAAGATAGCCTGAAGTTGGTGGATACGAATACGCTTAAATGCCCTTATTGCTGGGAATTCGTATTTGAATTCCAGTGTCGACATGCAGGCTACGGCAACAGGACTGGAATGATGCTGGCTCAGGTTATAACGCCACACACTGCAAGAATCATCGTCGAGTATGGGCGAGTGACTTCCGCCATCATGGACAAGAAGTGGGATATGATGGCGCAGAAAATGATTGCTAACCTATCCTATAAGCCTTCCGGCGTAAGTATTGCCTACCATGAAAAAGCTCTTATTGCTGGCACCATAGCAATGATTGCATTGATATTGATAGTAGGCGTGATAGTTTTTATTTTAGTTTTAAAGAAGAGGAGAAGAAGATAAAAAAAGGACAATCTTCTCTTTTATCCTCTTTATATGCTCAACCGCTTCTGGTTTTCCATCTATATCTAACGGTGCATTGCCCTCCATATCCGCTTTTATCAATGACTGCTCATAAGGAATGATTTCCAACAGAGGGATGTTCATCTCTGCTAATTTAATTTCCACCTTCTTTACCATCTCTGAATCCGTAACTTTGTTCATCACTGCCGTTATGTTGTTTATACCAATATCCTCACCCAGCTTCTTTATTCTACCTACCGTCTCCACAGACCTCATCCCGGGCTCTACCACGGTAAGCATCAAGTCAACTCCTTTTGCGGTTCCTCTACCTAAATGCTCTATCCCTGCTTCCATGTCCATTATAACCATATCCTTTTTGAATAAGATATGTCGCAGCAAAGAGCGAAGAAATGCATTTTCAGGGCATGAGCATCCACTCCCTCCTTTTTCTATCGTTCCCATTACCAGTAGTGTTACACCATCCGGTCCTTTTGCACCATAGCCCTCGATTATATCATCCACTTTTGGATTTAGTTTGTAGATGCCAGCCCCGGTGTAAGCGCCAGTGCGCTCGAAAATCAAGTCTTTTAATTCTGATACGGGTGTGGGGTTCTCTTTTATACCCAGTGCAAATTTCAAATTCATTGCAGGGTCGGCATCTACTGCGATTACGTTATACCCATCTCTTGCAAAAAGACGAGCAAGCGTGCCTGCAATGGTTGTTTTACCTACGCCACCCTTCCCCGCAACTGCTATTTTCAGTTTCTTTTTTGCTATCACTTTTCTTATTACATTACCTTACTTACAACATGTTTATAATTTAGTTACCCCATTATTCATTTAATAGAGAAGGAGGCAAAAGGGGATGAAAGATAGAAGGAAAAACAATGACGAAGACAGGGAAGAGAAAGGGGAAGAGAAGTCGGTAGTATTGAGGGTAGCAGAGGCGTATCATCGCGATGCTGGCAGGGGAATCGCAAGGATAGATACCGAAACGATGCGTAAACTTGGTGTTGTAAGTGGAGATGTAATAGAAATAGAAGGAAAGAATATTGCTACCGCTATTGTATGGCCTGGCTATTCTCCTGACAGCAATAAATCAATAATACGCATAGATGGGAACATAAGGGCTAATGCCGGTGTTGCGATCGATGATCGTGTACGCATAAAGAAGACGAAGGTGAAGGAGGCAAAAAAAGTTACGCTTGAGCCTACACAGCCTGTAAGAATCGCAGGTGGCGAGAGATACATAGCGAGGATATTGAAAGGACGTCCAATTACAAAGGGACAAATCATAAGAGTAGAGATGCTTGGCAATCCCATTACTTTCGTCGTTACTAATACCATTCCCTTAGGCACTGTAATACCACAAATAGATACCGAGATTGTGCTTCGTAAGCCGAGGGAAGAAGCGATAGGTGTTCCTCACGTGACTTACGAGGACATAGGCGGATTAAAGCGAGAAATAGGGATGATAAGAGAGATGATAGAACTGCCGCTAAGACATCCTGAACTGTTCGAGCGATTGGGGATAGATCCTCCAAAGGGTGTTCTCCTGCATGGACCACCGGGAACCGGAAAGACATTAATAGCAAAAGCAGTGGCTACCGAGACTGACGCGAATTTTTATTCTATTTCTGGTCCTGAGATAATGAGCAAGTTTTACGGAGAAAGTGAGAAGCATCTGCGGGATATATTTGAGGAAGCGCGAAAAAACGCTCCTTCTATTATCTTTATCGATGAATTGGATTCTATTGCGCCGAAGCGCGGCGAGACGACAGGGGAAGTGGAAAGAAGAGTAGTAGCTCAGCTTCTTTCCTTGATGGATGGTCTGGAGTCAAGAGGGCAAGTAGTGGTAGTTGGCGCCACAAATAGAGTGAATGCACTCGATGAGGCATTAAGAAGAGGAGGTCGCTTTGACCGCGAGATAGAAATAGGCATTCCGGATAGGAATGGTCGTGAAGAGATATTGCAAGTGCATACGAGGGGGATGCCCCTGGCAGAGGACGTAAATCTTAAGGAGTTCGCGGATCTCACGCATGGATTTGTTGGAGCAGACCTCGCTTCGTTATGTAAGGAAGCTGCAATGCATGCACTACGAAAAATCCTTCCAGAGATAGACATAGAGAAGGAGATCCCACCAGAAGTGATGGAAAAGCTGAAGGTTACAAAGGAAGATTTCGGTGAAGCGTTAAAGAGTACAGAACCTTCTGCACTCCGCGAAGTCTTTGTAGAAGTGCCGAATGTGAAGTGGGACGATATAGGGGGTTTAGAACATGCGAAACAGGAATTAAAAGAAGTTGTGGAATGGCCTCTAAAATATCCTGAGACCTTTGAGAGGCTGAAAACAAAACCGCCAAAAGGTATCCTCCTGTTTGGACCGCCGGGGACTGGGAAGACGATGCTGGTAAAGGCGGTAGCTAACGCGACTGAAGCGAATTTCATAAGTATAAAAGGCCCCGAGCTCCTGTCGAAATGGGTTGGGGAGAGTGAAAAGGCGGTTCGCGAGATTTTCAGGAAGGCGAAGCAAGCTGCACCTTGTATTATATTCCTCGATGAAATAGATTCAATTGCACCGGTGAGGGGGGGAGGTTATGACACGCATGTAACAGAGCGAGTGGTTTCACAGATGTTGACCGCGATGGATGGATTAGAAGAGCTAAACGATGTGGTGATCATAGCGGCGACAAACCGGCCTGACATGGTGGACCCCGCTTTGCTAAGACCCGGTAGGCTTGACCGCTTGATATATATACAACCGCCTGATAAAGAGGGTAGGAAGAAAATATTCGAGGTTCATCTGAGAGGAAAGCCGATAGGAGAGGACGTAGATATAGAGGAACTTGCAAAAAGAACAGAGGGATATGTCGGTGCTGATATAGCAGGAATCGTTAAAGAAGCGGTGATGAGTGCTTTACGCGAGTTTATCACCTCTGGAATAAGTGATGAGCACGTGAAAGAGGCGATTAAGAATGTTGTAGTAAAGAAGAAGCATTTTGAAACGGCGATTAAGAGCGTGAAACCATCTGTGACACCTAAAGTGCAGGAGGAGTTCGCAGGAAAGGCGGAGGATTTCGTGAAATACGCTTATGCGTGAGGGTGAAGTCATTTCACCTCTACCTTGGTTATCATCCACAGAAGATCATGTGCGAGGGTTGTTTGATGGAAGCTAAAGTGAGTTTATTAACGTGACTTATGCTTCTCCCGCCGCTTCAAATCTTTCGCGAAGGAATTCAGTATCTAGAGAAGCGAGTAACCAGCCTGCACGAGGTCCTGAAGGTTTTTTCAGGAGTGCGATATAGATTGCTTTGAATATCTCCTTCGCTTCCATGTTGGCAGCCGAAGCAACTTCATATATTTTATTATGCCAGTCGGAAGCACTCAGGTTCATACCCTCTATTAGTTCCTGTGCCAATAGCATCAATGCGTATTTTTGCGCATCGGTTAAGTTTTTTATTTCCTCAGTCGGTAGGACCAGCTGCACCTCGAACTTCACACTCGGGGGTGCATATCTCCGCAGCCAACTTTCCACATACTTCGCTTTTTTCTCTATCTCCTTTATTTCTTCTTCGTCTTCTTCGCGGACATCATATCCGCTTCTTTTGATGACCTCGAGTAGTTCGGAGAAATCGCCTCGTGCAATCTGCACGAGCGTTATAAAATGCCTGAACGGGATTTTACCTGCAATGCCTCTTCCTATTCCCCTTATCTTTCGCTCATACTCGTCTATCAGGTGAAGTAAGGGTAAAGAAGGGTCGAATTCTATGTGCTTATCCGGTCTCACTCTCGAAATAACATGCTTTAAAATTTCTGGTGGCACTGCTTCTAACATCTCATGCACGGGGATATTCGTTCCCCGGGAAGAGGACATAGCCGTAACTTTCGCTTCCCTTCCTTCTTCTTCCTTCGTCTTTAACAGAATGTGTTCAAAAGGAATGGGATAAGGTGCTCCATAATTGTAGATTTCTGAGGAAATTCTCTTTCCGGTGTCATAAGACCCGCCAGGAGCAGCATGGTCTTTGCCAAAAGGCTCGATAGTAACACCGAGGATTTTCCATCTCGCTGCCCAGTCCACTCGCCACGCTAATTTGCCTCCACCTCTAAATGAAGCAACACCCTTGTTTCCACATTCACACTCATAATACACCTCTTGTTTATTCAAGTCGTATCCTTTTACAACTGCGGATGTGATCCTCCCACAGGCATCACAAAGGGGATTAAAAGGCGTCCATTCCACTGGCACTTGCCTACGCGAAACTTGCTCTATTATCCTTGCCAGATTTTCTCTTCTCGAAATCGCTTCCTTTATCACGTCCACGTACATCCCGGACTTATACATCTCATCAGCCCTGAAAATCTCTATTTTTATGTCTAAATCGTCCAGCGAGTCAAGGAAGGGCAGTAGGAAGTGGTCTGCATAGCACGAGTGGCAGCCCTCAGGGTCTGGTATTTCCGAAAGAGGTTTTCCTACATGCGTTTCGTATTTTTCAGGAAGGAAAGAGTACCTCCGTCGCAGTGGGTCATAGGTGTCTGCGACGTAGATGAGTTTTGCTTCCACGCCCATATTTATAAGAGCAGAATGCACCGCATCCGCAATTATTATCTCGCGCAGGTTCCCCACGTGAATATAGCCAGAAGGGGTAATACCAGTAGCAACAACATGTTTTTTCTCTTTTCTTCGTTCTACGATCTCCTTTGCAATTGCTAAAGACCAGTGCATTTTGCTTTTATTATAAAAAGTGCATGCTTTTAGTTATCTATTTATGTTTAATACGCTTAACCTAAAATGTAGGATGAAGAAGGCGGTCCCCAGGAGGAAAACATGGGGGGTTTGATTTGGGGGATAAAAAAGGGGGACAAATGCAAACAGAAAAGTATATTAAGGAGCGGAGGAGGGAGGGTCTTAAGAACAGCTTTAAGGAGCGAAGAGGTAAATTAGAGATAATCACCGATATTCTTTCTGTTGCAATGAATGAGGCAAAGAAGACAGAGATAGTATATAAAGCGAATCTTAATTTTAAAAGAGTGGGGAAGTACCTCCCGTATTTGGAGGAAAAAGGGCTTATAGAGAATATAGGCAGCGAATACAAGACGACGGAAAAGGGTAAGCAATTTTTGCGGGATTATAAGAAGATGAGAGAGCAACTAAGGTAATCTTTCTTTTTTATTTTTATAATTCTAATTCTTCCTTTGTGTATATGATAAATCTATCTTTATTATAAAATAAGGGGAAATATTGTAGATGATGATTTGTGTACCTCATCTTTACAATCCCAAGATAACGTTCTAATATATTCCTTTCCCTCTTGAACTCCAGATGTATTATCGCATCGGCAAGGAACTCCTCCACTCCATATTTTCCAAACCTATTATCTCCTTGATACATTTCAGAGATCAAAAAGCTTGTTATTCCCGTTTCTCTCAGCCCGTCAAAAAAGAGATGGACCTCACTACGAGGATTTTTGATGGTTGTTAAGGAATACAATGCATTGAGAGGGTCGATTGCTATTAAATCATATTCCTCTCTCTTTAAGAGATTATACACGTAATATTTAATCTTCTTTATCGAATTATGCTCAAATCTCAGGTCCACTCCTACCTCCTTATCAACCATCTTTTGATCCACAATAGACAATTTTTCGCTTTCTTCTGTCAATCCCAGCATTTCCATTTGTTTCTTTAAACCCTGTGCTTCCTGTTCTAACGTTATGTACAGCCCCTTCAAGTTGCTCTCCACTGCGTTTTTATATAAAATGCTGTACGTCAAAGAACTCTTCATGCAGCCCGCCACGCCACAAATTAATGAAATGGTACCTTTTGGTATTCCACCTTCTAATCGATCATCCAATCTTTCTACGTATGTTTTTATTCTTTCCATTTTTTTATCCAACATAAGTCACATATAAATAAACTATGATTTGGGTGATATAAATATAAAGTATAATGATAGTGATTGCAGAACCAGAAAAAACTAAAACAATCGAATGCGATGTTTTGGTGATGGGTGCTGGACCTGCGGGATCGGTTGCAGCTTTATACAGCTCGAAACATGGACTGAACACCGTTCTTATCGAGAGGAATAACAAGATAGGCGCGCATACAAATACAAGAATCGATTCGTCCCCTGATTTTGGACTCACTGAAATCGTAAACGAGATGGAATTGAAAACAGAAAACCTTGTTTATAAATCAAAATGGCATTCACCCTCTGGAAATTCATTTACTTTGCACTCGAAAATAGGTGAATATTATTTCAAACGAGGTCCTGCTCCCGACTCTTTTGAATATTCAACTGTTTATAATAGCATGAAATATGGCTGTGAGTTTATTTCTGATGCGAAACTTAAGTCTGTAAATAAGGATAAAATGCACATCAACGAAGTCATAGTATCGCAAAGGTCGAATGAAATAATGATAAAGCCAAAGATAATCATTGATGCAACAGGAGAAAACTCGCCTTTTCATACTTTTCTGCGCATTCCTAAACGAGATTACAAGAAAGGCGTGATATTCGGCATAACAGGTAAAGATTTCGTTAGTTCTGATACTTCAGAAATTTATTTTGATGCGGAACTACTCAAAGGGGGTTATTTTTATATGGTCACAGCGAAAAACGGTTTTTCCTCTGCTGCGGTTGTACTGGATTCATCTAAGATGAGAAAACCAGCAGAAAAATATTTTTATGAATATATGAGAAGGAACACAGAGGTTGCGGAAAAAATAAAATCTGTTGACGGTAGTTTCTACGGTGGGGCTAACCTGCTCAAATTGCCTGAGCATCTATATCAAAATGTGCTTTTTGCAGGAGACGCTGCCGGATTGATTGACCCTCTGATGGGATACGGGATGCTGCCAGCGATTGCGAGTGGATATTATGCAGCGAAATACAGTGTCGAAGCACTTGAAAAGGGCGATTATGAAGCGCTAAAAAAATATGAATGGACGGTAAGAAATAGGTTTAATAAAAGGATGAGTTATGTCTTCCGGAGG
>PIXU01000075.1 GCA_003601795.1 Candidatus Methanophagales archaeon | reverse complement strand
GCGATATAGGAGAAGCATTAAGACTTATTCGTGAGGGGAAGGAGATAAACTATCAGGGCGCTTCGGGTGAAATCACCTTCGATGAGCATGGCGATGTGTCTGGTGTTTACTGTGAATTCTCAATTGCTGATGACGGAAGCATCGTGCTGGGAGAGAGGATCCCGCTTGAACTGGAAGCAGCACCAACACCAACTGCAACACCAACACCAGTTGCAACGCCAACTGCAACACCAACGCCTGTGCCTACACCTACGCCTACGCCGACTCCGACACCGACACCCACTGCAGCACCTACAACTCCGCCTGAAGAACCCGGCTTCGAAGCGATAATTGCCATCGCAGGAACTCTCGGCGTTGCATATTTGATAATGCGGAAAAGGCAAGGGTGAGTAAGCTAAAAAGATTGTAGAAACATACTATTTTATTCTCCCCTTTTATTTTATTTTTGTATTATATTTCATGGTTCGCTCATTTTTAAAGAGTTTTCTCAGATTTTTGTGATCATCCACCCGCTCATTTTTTTATGCCAACTTCTTCGTCCATAGTACTGTAAAGCTCCATATAATTTTAAAACCTGCTATGATTTGAGTGAACCATGAGTTTGCTCTCTTTCAAAAAAATAAAAAAGAAGAGGGCTTTATTTCCCCTCTTAATACTTATTTAAGGCTTTCCGGAAATCTTTTGCGCAAACTCTATTGCGAGTTGTGCGTGTTTCCATGCTTTTCTGAAGTCATTAATGGCTTTATCAGGATTATCAGCTTCTATTTCCGCATAAGCATTTGTTAGTTCTTTCTCAGCCAGTTTCAGGAAAAAGTTGAACAAGAGATAGCTAATTGAGTCTTGCACCGGTGTGTTCTTAGCATCGTTTATTGACACTATTGCAAGCTGCTCATCTGCTTTTACTATCTTGTCAATTACAGCTTCAACATCATCGGTAATCGCAGGTTCAGCGTGCTTCCCTCTTTCCTCTGTTATCTTCAACAGTTCTTTCACAGCATGCTTCTCTCTGCCAAATACCTTGTGCCCATGCTTTGGCTTGTATCCATGCTTTGGATCCAAGCGGGATGCGTCTATCCACAAATCGGGATTGAGAGATTCGTTGATCAGTTCGATTGCCTTTTCAATATCCTTCTGTGCATGCTTGTTATCCGTATCAATAGCTTCGAGCTCACCTATTGCTTCCTGTTTTAGCCATTTTGCGCTCTTAACTGTGAATGTGCTGACATTTATGAAAGGCTTGTAGTATTCATCTCCCGCAAACTCAGCTGTGAGCGGGTGCTCTTCTATCTTATTCACAGGTATGATGTCCACAACCATTGTTGTTTCTGCATATCCAGTTTCGTTTGTTACCGCAGTAACGGTTTGCCCACCAAGCGTGAAAGTTATGGTCTTGCCTCCAACGCCTCCTATCTTATCCGTAAGAATGGCACTTACCGTTATTGTATCATTGTAGAATCCCTGTGTATCTCCAGTGTAAGCAAGCCGTGTCTGCCTTCTCGTTACATTTACGATTGCGGTATCATTGCCCACTCCTCCATCATCATCCGTTACTGTCAGCGTTACTGTGTAAACACCTACCGCGTTGTAAACATGAGTTACGTTTTGTCCTGTTGCATTAGTTCCGTCTCCGAAGTCCCACTCAAAGGTGAGTGTATCGCATGGTGTATCTATGGCGCTTCCATTGAACGACACAACATCAAATACCTCTACTTTCTGGTCAGGTCCTGCGTTCGCTACCGGTGGAACATTCAGCACTGTTACTTCCGTATTATCTACATCTGTAGCTCCAAAGCTGTCCGTTACCTTTATACTCACATTCCCTGAATAGTCGTCGCACCATGTGTAGTTCACTACCCCTTGAGTTGCTGTTGCATTTGTCTCATAAATTCCATCTCCGTCCAAATCCCATAGCCAGCTAACGATATAATCGTTTTCGTCATAAGAACCAGAGCCATTGAAAGTTATTGGCGAGCCTTCATTTCCTTGATAAGGACCACTCGCTTCAGCAACTGGTGGCTGATTTAATCTGACAATCGAAACGATACCATTTGTTCTAGTTGTTTCTGGTACTGATGGGAAGTAAACTGTTGCAAAGTTTATAATTTCGGTACCATCAGATGCATCTTCCCTGACATTAACGCTGAAGTTAGCATAACCTCCTTCACTTGGCCCAACCTCACCAACGAACCATGTTATTGTCCTTGTTTCGGGATCGTAAATTCCTGGAGGTGCAATAACTGAACCGTTCTTTGTGCTAATAACTGGACCAATTTCCAGCGTAGATTCGTTTAAGTCTTCATCCAATGTGTCGGTGAAGTAAACTCCGAATGCAATGCCTTCTCCTTCGTTTTCAAATTCGATTTTATATTCTAACCTTTGCCCTGGCGAAATGTTTTCACTAGGACCATATTTGATGTTAGGATCATGAGCAACCGTTGTTCTGGATTTATGCATACCTGGTAGGCACTCATCACAATAGCATTCTCCATTTATACAGCCTTCGCAGTAAAGACATTGCTTCACTAAGGATGCTTCTGACCAGGGATCTGTTGGAAGCCCTCCACAGTCACATGGAGGACTTGCAACAAGGTAAAATTCCCCAGGCCACCTACATCTGTACGTCCTTGCACATTTACCTACCCTAGGGGATATCCAACAAGGTTCACATATTGTCTTTTCATCAGGTTTTTTATAGTCACAGCAATAATTTTTTCTTGTCTCTGGGTTGAGGCAATCTCTAATGCATTTTACCATCCCTGCTGGTCCACCTGCTCCTGGAGTTGCACAACTTACACACGAATCCCAATTCTTTTTAGGATCAATAAGACAGTCAGAGCAACCTATACCTCTTGATATTACTGTTGGATCAAGTGCCGTTATCAGTTTTACAATAAAACAATTTTTGGCACAGTGTGCTTTGGTACAACTTCCCAATTCATTCCACTCTCCAAATGAAATGTACGTATCTTCTGTTACGTTGTAAATAAGTCCGCCTTCTTGGTCAAAGAAAGTAATGATATCATCTTTATGTTTTTCCAAGAAGGATATGTTGGTTGATTTTGTTACAAAAAGGAATTCATTTGAACTATTGTTTATCATCATTAACCGCAAAATCGTTGAATTATCACTAAGGATGCTTCTTGTACAAACATTGATTGGATTAAAGCCTAACTCGACAGCGTAATCATACAGATTTTTGAGATTTACATCTGATAATAGTTCTAAATCTACCTCTTCAGGAGAAAGAGCTTCCGTTGATACTATTTCTAAAGGTTGATAGTTAAGATATTCGTCTACATTAAGAGGTAAAGGAGAATCTTCAAATGTAGGAGTTTGACTACCAATCAAAGAGACAAAATGATGGATAGTGTCTTCGGCCAATCCCCAAGGATATCTTACCTTCACCGAAAAATATCCTACCTCTTTTGCTTTTAGACTTTCCAATTTCCAGAAGACTTGATGTTTCTCTCTCCAATAGATTCCTCCTTTACTACTAGATACATACTCAGCTAGGGAAGGAAGTTGAACAACCACTACTATATCATCAGCATTTCTTACTCCATCATTTCTGTACTCTACAATATAATTTATTGTTTGCCCCGGACTTACTCTTTTGGGACCCCATATTTTAACCTCTAAATCTGCCATTGGAGGCAATCCTAAATCAATCTTTTCTATAGCTACAGATAGTTTGATTGGTGATTCAGATTCGTCTAAAGTAGCCTTAACTATTCCCTCAAATGGATCAGTAGACAATCCACTTAATTTTACTTTTTCAGAATTAGTAACTTTATCGTATGTCCAGATTTCTCCAGAACCGGACTTAGAGGTATAAGAAATTATAGAGAAACCTTCTCTATTGTAAGGATTATTTTCATCTATCACTCTTAAATGAGTTAAAACAGTACTCAAAAAAATAGCACTACCATCAGAAAGTTTTCCTTCCCCTTCAACGGAAATCTGCAAGGTATGGATTCTAGTTGAAAGGTAGTTAGATGGTTCAGACCAATCTACTGTTCCATTTTGTTGCAGTACTGCATAAAGACTCTGAACACCTGCGCGGTTTAATCTCCAGGTAGCCTGATACCGATCGTAGACACCGCTTCCTATGGCGGATTCTGAAAGTGTTCCTTCAGTAATTCCGCTGATTTCTCCTGAAACAACACCCTTTAAGTTGATTCTTCTCGTCTCCTCATCCAAATAGAACATCCCTTTCCATTCGCCTTTGTAATGTGCTCCTTCCAAAGTGGCTTCCCATTGCCCTTTGAAAAATCCTTTACCCTTAAAGGAACCAGAATCAATTTTTACCGTCTCAAGGTTGAAATTGAGTGTCCCATTTAAATCTCCAGTAACCGTTACATTGTTTGCAGTAGCATTTTGGCTAAGGATAGTCTCAATTAACCCTGAGTGAGTTGAAAATCTTTCAGATAAACTGAAAGTATGCTTTTTACCTTTTAACTTTATTACCCAGATATCAAATTCACCGGCACCATAAGATTCTGTACTGCCTCCAAGAATATACCCTCCATCCGCGGTTTGCTGAACAGAATTACATATTTCATCCAAAAACTCTGCTCCAATTGTCATATCCCATTGATCATTCCCGTTTGCATCTAACTTTATTATCCAAAAGTCGCTATACTCATCCTCTGAGGGAGGTTGATAAGTGGAGCCAACAATTATATAACCATAATCATCAGTCTGTTGAACAGAATAGCCGTAGTTATGATCAAATTTTGAAAGCACCCTCTCCCATTCTTTTTCTCCATCATTAGATACTTTTATTAGGTAGACCGCACTTGGTCCTCCATATGGTTTCCAAGCTGATCCCACAAGGATATACCCTCCATCCGCGGTTTGCTGGACAGAATTGCCTGCGTTATTATCATATCCCAGTGGACTTTCAGATAATGGAGGAGAAGAGAATGTTTTATTCCACTGTTCATTTCCAGCTCTATCGGTTTTAATTAGCCAGACATAACTCCACGGCCCGTAATAGTAGTATTGTGATGTGCCTACTACAATATATCCTCCATCGGAAGTTTGCTGTACATCATTACCCACAGCCCCATTATCGTAAGTTGAGCCCTCTTGACTAAATATCTGTTCCCAATCCAAACTTCCATTTTTGTCAACTTTTATTAGCCAAACACCTTGGTTCTTTGTTCCAGTAATGATATATCCTCCATCTGTTGTTTGCTGGACAGAATTAAAATCACCCTCTTCAAGTATACTTTCCCATTGTTTATTCCCTCCATCATCGGTCTTAATTAGAACTGCAGACCTAGAACCTTCACAATACTTGGTACCGACAATAATATATCCATTATCGGTTGTTTGTTGGACGGGTTTTCCTTGAGGACCAATAGAATAACTACAATTTGATTCCTCAAAAGTTTTCTCCCATTGCTTGTTGCCCTCAGCATCAATTTTGATTAAGTAAATCTGATTTCCGTTCATACTTTCACCTAAGATAATATATCCGCCGTCTACTGTTTGCTGAACGAATCTTCCTTGGTCTTTCTTTTCACTACCAAAAGTTTTAATCCATTCAATTTCAGGCGCATTTCCAGAGGCCTTTACTACAAGTTTAGGTTCTTTTATAGTAACCTGCTTTGCCAGAGTATTGTTTTCATAGTTGGATTCTTGTTGAGGGCCCCACCAAGTATAAACCGCATTAGTCTTTACTAATAGATAATAATTTTTAGGAGCTACTCTTGGTATTTTAGCTTTCACTGAAGCAATATAAGTTTCATTAGGAGCAAGTGGATCACTCTGAGCGTAGTAGGTCTTGCCCCAATAAGACTCAACTCCCGGACCTTCTAAAGTAAGGAGGATGTCAGAATCATCTAATTGATTGTCAGCAGAAAGATAAACAGCATCATAGAACTTAACCGAAGTTGAAGCATCACCTTGATTTTGGACTGTCCAGGACACATTGACTTTTTCTCCAATACTTATCTTAGCTGAAGCGATTATTTCCGTCACTACAAGGTCGGGTAAATCAGATTGAGCCACACTCACACCCGCGAAATCATCGCCGTTGGTGTTTCCGTCTCCAACCCAACATACAAAATTATCATCCCAGTTAACTATGCTTCCACTATCGCCGTATCCTGATGCATTCGGCTGGATGGGTGATACTCCTTGAAAGTCACCCATCACAAGGTTTGTTAGGTCTATAGTCCCTAGATGAATCACTGCTGCCGGATTATAATTAGGAGTGGTTGCATCCCATGTATAGGTCGCCATAGCCGGGTCATATCCAAAAGCAGAGCTACTAAAGGCAAGAAAGGCAAACAGAGCAATAAACATTTGGATAGTCAGCTTCGCAAATTTTTTGCTCATTTTTCCTTCTCACCTCCTATTTATTTATATAGCGCCCCTCCTCGGCGCTCCTTTCTTCTTCATCTTTTCGCCCCTACATGGATTCGCACTAGGTCTCTCTTCTTTTTAGAGGCTCGTCCTCACTCATTTCCTACTTCACTTCTCCTTCATCCTCATCCGCTCCATCGCTTTTTCCGTCTCCACTCTTATTCATATCGACGACACCCGAACCGCCTCCATCGCTCCAATCACACCGCAAAAAGGCATTGCATACCCGCCTCCTTTACCAATTTCAAGCTCTTTAGTTCGTTTTTCATGCCTTCGCCCGCGCCTCCGTCTTCGCCTTCATCCGCATTTGTATACGTAGTTAGCAATAATATTGTATTCATTAACAAAATGATTTTCGTCTTTTAAATATACATCAATTGTTTCAATCCCAAAAATCCCGGACAAAATTCATTTCCGGTTTTAACTCAGGAATTTAAAAGATAGAGAACTTACCCTCACATTACGGTCTATCAATCCTTTAAATAATCGTCTCTTCTAACAGTACTTCCGAAACAATGGAGTTCCGAAGACCTAACACCTCCTTAGACATATTATCGTGACCACCCATAAAAGGATTTTGAAGATATTACGAATTGAATTGAAAGTGTGACGAAGTCAAGAGGCG
>PIXU01000074.1 GCA_003601795.1 Candidatus Methanophagales archaeon | reverse complement strand
CGAATAAAGGGATAAAGGCGGCGATAAAGCCACAGAAGAACGCAACACCCAAAGCGAACCTGCATGGAGCGATAATGTGAGGGAATACAAAGCGCTTGGATATGACGGGTGGGCTAAGAAAACGGGTTATTTCAGGAAGAGATTCAGTGAAGAGCATGCCTTTGGTATGCTTATAGCAAATACGGGGACGAAGTGACTTAGCGTACTCCAGAGATGGCGGCAAAAGACGTCCTTTCCAGGCTGATGCTCCATAATCTACACGCTTTCCTTTACCACCGATCCCTCTCGCAGAAGGAACACACGTAAACCCCAATAGGGTGGGGGTGGAGTCAGAGGTGGCGTAATATCGCTTCGTTACAATGCCCGATTTTTACTCCGATGACTTACGGACATGAGCGAAACAAAATTTCCTAATTTATGAATTCAATTTTCAAAAGCTTGAATATAATTTGGAATATGCAATAGTAAACTACAAAAAATCAAAAAGGTTAAATAGCGAGTTCCGTAATCATATAGAATTATGAAAACAAAAAATATAGAATTAAAGCAGTTTCGGAGAACCAAAATGCATAAACGTGGGGAAACTCGAAATAGGAAAGGGCATAGTCCCCATATTCGCTTATTTTTTATGATGTTCATTATCTTTTTTATATCATTGTTTGCTGATATAGGCGTGGTGAGTGCAGCCGACTATTATGTCGCCACATGGGGCAGCGACAGTAATAATGGAACTTCGCTTGATGCGCCATGGCAGCATCCTTCGTACGCCACTCAGCAAGCCAAAGCGGGTGATACAATTTATCTCATGGATGGCGTTTGGCATAATGAGTACATATCTTTTGCGAATTCTGGAACTAAGGGCAATCCTATTGTTATGACTGCATACAATGGAACCCCAACTCTAATTGGGAGTGGTACAGGACAGGGAATTAGTATTGTGGACCAAGCGTACATTACAATAGATGGCATTACGATAGAGAATTACGATAATGCGATTTATGGCGAGTGTCCTTCTGGTAAGTCGAAAATAAGAAATATAGAGATATTAAACTGTAAAATAAAGAATTGTAATGATATATCTATATGGATAAGAAGTATAAACTCTACATACGATATACCAAATTTAAATATTACTAACAATACAATCACAGATTCAAAATGTTCAGCAATGTATCTTATCCACATTAAAGACTCTATAATCAAAAATAATTACATCGAGAATATTTTAGGAGAGGGTTGTATGGGAATTGGCATAGGATACTACTTCGACAATACAATTATTGAAAATAACTATCTAACAAAAATAGCCACCTATGCGATTTCGGGAGGTAGCCATTCCGATAACAATATTGTCCGAAATAATACCATAGAGAACATATCAGGGAGAGGGATACGATTTGATAAACATTATAACAATAATACAGTAATTAATAACACAATTAAAAATACAGAAGACATAGGAATTGATATATATCCTGATTCTTTTACAATAGTCAAATCAAATTATGTTGAAAATTCATCATTAGGTGTATATAGTGGTAGTGGCATAGTAGAGAACAACACATTTAAAGATTGTCGGGCTGTTCGTATGACCAGTTCGGAGGAATGGGGATATGGTACTATAATTTTCAAAGATAATATAGTAGATAATGCTGATTGGATAGATTTTTATGGTCAGAAAGATAGTATAATTCAGAACAATATCTTCATGAATGGAGAAAGAGGAATAGTTTTTTATACTGGAACTAGCGCACCATCAGAAAATGTTACCATACGTAACAATGTGTTTTATAACATTGGAGGAACAACCGCTGCTATAACTGTTGGATGGTCTCCAGTGACTAATCTTACTATTAAGAATAACATTTTTATGAATATTCCAGATTATTGCATTGAGAATAAAACAGGAGAAAATGTAATAGTAGCATATAACGATGTTTGGGGATGTAGTTCACCTTACTTTAAAGGAATTACTGCTACAAACACGCTTGAGAAAGACCCGCTATTTGCTGACCCTCCAAACGATTTCCACCTTAAATCTCAATACGGAAGATGGAACGGCTCCGATTGGGTTACTGATTCTGTAACTTCTCCTTGCATAGATGCAGGAGACCCTGCAGATGATTACCCCAATGAGCTAGATTATCCGAATGGGTATATCAATATGGGTGCTTATGGGAATACTGTAGAAGCCTCACGCTCACCGAAAATTGAAAGCAAAGGCGTGTATTATGTCGCTCCTTATGGAGATGATGCTAATAACGGCATCACTTTGGAAACTGCATGGCGTCATATATCCCATGCTGCCTCTAAAGCTCAGCCTGGCGATACTATTTTGATTGTTGGTGGTGTTTACAAAGATGAACATGTAGTTTTCACAAACTCAGGCAATGCTACGCATCCCATTGTAATGAAGGCATATAATGGAACGCCAACATTAGATGGAGTTGACAAAACAGGAGTTGGAATAAAAATTCCGGACAAATCTTATATAGAGATATATGGATTAAAGATAAAAAATTATGATATAGGAATAAAAGGAGAGGGGATATTGCAGAACATAACCATAGGAAATTTCACTATTGAAGATATTAAGAGCGAAGGATTAAATTTTGACTCAGCTTCACTTCAAAATAGCATCATAACTAATTTCATAATCAGGAATACAGGTGGTAGAGCTATATCCCACTATGATTTCGGTTCAACTGATTGTCACGATGTTGAAATATCGCATTTTATTATAAACGATATAGACAGTGCTGGAATTCTGTGGGAAAATGCGAAAAGAGTTCATATTCATCATGGTGAGATACATAATACAACGGGTGATGGCATCCGTTTATATAAAAATCTAAATTGTTCCGTTGTTGAACATGTGCTGGTAAATAAGACCGGTTGGCATGGAATCGCCATTCATGACCCATACATGAATAGACCGTGTTATGATAACATAATAAGAAACTGTGAGGTCATCGGTGCCTCACACGGTGCGATAGACCTTCACTCCGGTGCTTTTAATACGACAGTTGAGAACTGCACACTCGTCGGTCCGCCTTATACTACTGTGGGTATATATTTCCACAATCGTGGAGAGGGGCTCATTGCAAGAAATAATGTTATAAAAAATATGCTTCGGGGAATATACGCTGATGCATACAATAATGGAAGTGTTATAAAAAATGCCGTGTTTGTGAATAACACTATCTATAACGATATAGAGTATAGCGGTGGTGATGGTCAAAATGGACTTTTGGAAAATATAAGTTTCATAAATAATACATTTATCAATTGCTCCTCTGATGGTAGTTATTCTGCTCTCTCATTTTGGTATGGCAGGAATGTGCTGCTAAAGGGCAACAGATTTATAAATCCTCCTCACCCTGAAGAGCCACAAATACAAGTAAAATATTGCACGGGCGATGTCATCATAGAAGACCTCAAAGACAGAGTAACAAAAATCAGGGCGGTGAGCACATCCGCTGAAGTTAGATTCACAGATGGAAAAGTATTCAGTGAAAATGGCATCAATACCCCCTATTGGCATCCTGATAAAAGCAATTACTCGCTCGTTAATGAAACTGTAAGATTCATTACCCATAATATGACCGCAGTTCCCTCGTCTGGTTATGCAACGATAACAGTAAATAAATTTAATACTTCGCTCCCGCAAGGTGAAATTTTGGTGAATTTCACATCAAATACAACTAACGGGACTAATGTAGTATTTACTATTGGCGATTTGATACCTAATAAGTATTACCTCATCAGGAAAGATTGTAATAGTTTTACCACAAAGCGAGCAGATTCAACAGGTCATATCACTTTCAGTAATTCAGAGTGGCGATCAGCACACACATTTACCGTGGAGGAAATACCCCCGACTCCCAGAACAGGCCTCGTTGGCTTGTGGCATTTTGACGAAGGAGCAGGAACAACAGCCGGGGATTCATCCGGGAACAATAATAACGGAACCTTAATTGATAATCCTGATTGGGTAGATGGAAAAATAGGAAAAGCATTAGAATTTAACGGTAGCACGAACTATGTTGAGATAAACGATTCTGATAGCT
>PIXU01000073.1 GCA_003601795.1 Candidatus Methanophagales archaeon | reverse complement strand
GTTATTTTCTCGCTACTCTGGCTCATCCCTTTCTATTTTATTGTTTCTTCTCGGTTATTCGCAATACTCCAGAGCCATCTACTCTATGTGCTCATTGGGATTTCCGCTATTCTCATTCTCACTGAGAGCTTCAGTGAGCGTATGGAACCGTATCTTGCTATCATGCTCTCCACAATGGTATTCACCATTTCGGGCATTTTCGGTGTTGTATTGCAGAAACTGCCGGTTCCGATGTTCTTACCGGCATTCACGGGTCTATTCGGGCTCTCAACCATTCTTTACTCGCTCTTTTACACGCCCGAGATACCGCCGCAGGCGATAAAGGAGCCAGAGATAGAGAATATGGAGCTATTGAAGTCAATAGCATCGGGTGCTATCTCTGGTAGTGTGGTCAGTGTTCTACCCGGAATCACCTCTGCGCATGCGACCGTGATGGCGATGCTCGCCAGAAGGAACAAATAAATATCTGAGCATATAGAGTGGAAAAATATCCGCAATCTTTATATGCTACTAAGTCTATGTTAGACTTAAAAGTCTATGAATAAAAAGCGACCATATCTTGATGAAAAGGTAGTAAACGAAGCTGTTAAGATATGGAAGGAAGAACATAGGTTAAACAGTGGCACTAACATCCCAGAATCTTCAATTTTAGAAGATATTATAAAAGATTGGGTAAAAACGAAAAAGAAGGGAGGAAAATGAAGATGCTAAAAGTGTTAGACCTTTTTTGTGGTAGTGGAGGCCTT
Organism: Candidatus Methanophagales archaeon; assembly: GCA_003601795.1. GTDB lineage: Archaea > Halobacteriota > Syntropharchaeia > Alkanophagales > Methanospirareceae > QEXZ01. The sequence goes on along the minus strand of PIXU01000073.1, from coordinate 3,879 downwards.
TCCTACGGATTTTCTAAAGTAGGCTTTGAGGTAGCTTACGGTCTCGACAATTGGAAGCCAGCCGTAGAGACATTTTCTAAGAACCATCCAAAGTCTAAGTGTGTCAAAGTGGACATTACAAAAGTGAGCGACGAGAAGTTAAGGAAGTGGTTCTTGGATGTAGATGTAATAGTAGGCGGACCTCCTTGTCAAGGATTCTCGACTTCGGGGAAAAGAGCTTTAGACGACCCCAGAAATCGACTCGTAAGGGAATTTTTGCGAGCAATTAAGGCATTAAAACCAAAGGCATTCGTAATGGAGAATGTAGAAGGCTTCGTCAACTTTAACAAGGGTAAGTTAGTCTTCGAGCTTATCGACGAGTTTGAAAAGTGTGGTTATCAGCTCAGTTACGGAGTTTTAGACTCAGTTAATTTTGGCATCCCTCAGAAGAGAAAAAGGTTTTTCGTGATCGGAATCGAAGGCACGAAACCTTCTTTACCAACCCCCACTCACAGTAGTAGCGTTAAAAATTGCACATTACCTGGGAGTGAGCTAAAGCGACCTTATATTTTTTGGGATGCAGTGTCAGATTTACCTCTCGTCGGCTCTGGAGAAAAAGCCGAAGAGTATGCTTCTCCTCCACAAAACGACTATCAAAAGGAGTTAAGGAAGAAAGCTCGAAGGTTGACGCTTCACGAAGCCCCGAATCACCGCCCCCAAATGGTGGAATTAATTAAGTACATTCCACAAGGTAAGTCTGCCTTTGAAGTAATGGATGACATTCCTCCACACCTTAGACCCACGAGTGGTTATCCAAACTCTTACAAGAGGATTAAGCTAGACGAACCAGCTCCCACTGTAACGAGAAACTTCACCACACCTTCTTCTGCCAACTGCATTCATCCCTTAGTTCACAGAGCATTAACTCTCAGAGAGGGTGCGAGAATTCAAAGTTTTCCTGACGATTACGAGTTCGTGGGTTCTTTTACGGACAAGCGCCTTCTAATTGGCAACGCCGTCCCTCCTTTGCTCTCTTTGGCCATAGCAAAAGAGTTAGCAAACAAAATTGGCATGAACAAAAGTTAAAAAGATTAAAGTGAAAAGAAAAATGAACGACGAAAAGGAGTTTTTCGTGAACACGATTATAAACTGGGCAAATAGTGGGAATCTTCGCGACTTCCCATGGCGAAAGGAAAAGAGAATTTGGGCAATAGCAGTTGCAGAAATTCTGTTAGCCAGAACGCCTGCCGAAAGAGTTTTACCTATTTACGAGAAGTTGTTGGAAAAGTATCCTTCTCCTAAATGCCTTTCAGACGGAGATGCTCGAGAACTGGCAAATTTATTACGAACTTTAGGTTTACAAGAGAAGAAAGCGATTCAATTAAAAATGCTCGGAGCACTTTTTAGTGAAGAAGTCTCGGAAGAAGTTCTGCGAGAAAAGTTAAAAGAAGTACCCGGCTTAGGAGCTTACTCTTACAATGCAGTCTTGTTATTTGGTATGGGAATTCCTAAACCTATTGTCGACGGAAATATTGGAAGGCTTTTTCAGCGATACTACGGGAAAAAGTGGAAGAAAAAAGCCGTGTCGAGCAAAGAAGCTTGGGAATTAGCGAAAGAACTCTTGCCGAAGGAGCTCGAAAAGGCAAAGATTTACTCTTATGGTCTGTTAGACTTTGCGAACGAGATTTGTAAGAGGAAGCCTAAGTGCGAGCGATGCCCACTGGCTGTTTATTGTAAATTTTTCAAACTTTTAAAAAGTTGACTACATCTTCCTGAGGCAAATTCTTAAAATTCTCCCAATATGGTGAGTAGTCGAGTAAAGAACTGGGTAAAAAAATTTGATCATCTTCAAATTCTATATCGGGATTGTTTTTAACATCAGGGATAAAGATTATTTTGCCAAACCATCTTCTGTATTGTTGTGATATTTGGGAAGGAGTTTTTCCTATCCACAAAACTAAAACTTTACTCGGATCGCTTCCACCTTTGTATTTGTGGCTTTTTAAGGTAGTCTTAACTTTTCCTATTCGATTACCCCTTCTAACCTTGCTCAACTTTCCTACCCTTTGGACTTCTAAGAAATATCTTTCACTTCGTCTAGAAACTTTGAGATCGTAATCTCCCATATCAGCCGGGCGGACAAACAAAATATTTCTCTCTTTATCCGCTCCAATTAAGTCGCAATCAAAACCTTTGTTTTCAAGATTTATTTTTAAAACATCTTCTGCCGTCCAACCTGCCAACAATTCAGCAAAGTATTCTTCTGGAAGTCTATCCCCCATACTCCTTCTAAGGGTAGATATAGGATTTCTTTCCTCTTTCGTATGCGCTAACACGGCTACTTCTAACAATTGGAAAGTAGCCGTCGCTTTTACTATTTCTTCTTCGTATCCTAAGCGTTGTGCATCTTTTAACTCGCTCCACAAAAAATCATGTCCCGTTCTACTTAGTGGCTTCGGTATAGATTTTAGAACTGAGCGATGTCTCGCAGTAGAAGGTTTTATTATCTGAACCGCATCCAACAACTTGCCAGCAAAACCAACGAATTTCAAGTGGTTGAATGAAATTTCTATCCTTTGAAAAAGGGTCAAAAGTTGTTCGTAAGATTCTGCCTCAGCAGCACAATCAATAAGACTTTTCAAAAATCCACGAAGTTTTTCAATGCTTTCTGACACTTCTACCCCTCTGTTTTTTAACTTATCGTCTTCTAAAAGTTCATGACACTTAACTAATGCGTCTTTAAAAGTTTCAACCTCGCAAAGTACTCCCATATTATATTTTATTCGTTTAGTCCTAATAAATACCACACTTCTTTAGATAAATCTCCTCTCAATGGGAACAACCCCCATCGTCTAAGTTTAACTTCTTCAAGGGAAATACTGTAAACCTTCTTTCCTCCCCACCGAGGATTTGAATGAGCATCTTTTTCTTCAAAGATTTTAGGATCCAAAAAGAAGTATTCGTCAGAAGGAAGAAGAATCCATAAATAAATTGTATTACCATCTCTAATTGCTCTTTTTACCTTGCTCTCCTTCATATCAAAGACGGTCATTTTTTGGCGTGCCATTTGTAACTCTAGGTGTACCTCTCTTCCCGAGGGTGTTTCGTAAATAAAATCTGGTTTGGTAGTAATCTTTTGTGCACTTTCAAATTGTATTTCCCTATCACGGTTAGTTCCCATGTGTTTTACTTTTATTTGTGGATTTACCTTTTCCAAACGAGTTTTTAACCACGCATCGCAGATCACATCCTCTATTAACCACCCATCAATTAAGTCGTAAATATACTCCGCATCAGTTCGGCTGTCGGCAAAGAATCTCGAGAGTTTTATGCGCTTACCTTGCACAAGTAATGAAAGAGCTCTTTCTAATTTTTTAGTGTAAAGTCTTATTATGTAGCTCACTAACCCCTCATCAACCCTCCATCTCTCTGGTAAATTCGCATACTTCTCTTCAAAAAGAGGGCGTCTTTCGTCGAGCAACCTTTGCATCGTTTTTTCTCCTTCGGATTTGGAGTACACCCCTGTTATATACAAGTAGTAAGAAACAGTATTTAAAACTTTCGATGGGGGACAGAAATTAAAGTTTATATTTTTGTTATAACAGCGAACGTGATATTCTGCACAGCCACGTTGTTTCTCACACTGCACGCAAGAAGCGGCACGATGGTCGCGATAAGTCGCATCATGGAGGTTCAACTATGGGAAGGCATCGCCGCCCCACCACGGGCATTCATTCTGCTGCTGATTGCGGTGCTGACCGCATCTGCGTTCTCATTCTTCGTCACGCGATACGTGGGCAAGCAGTTCTCTCTGTTCTTCTGCAGGATACCATACCGGAAGATGCTATTCGGCATCATTGTCTCACTCACTCTGCTCGTATTCGTCATCACCGGCTGGTT
>PIXU01000072.1 GCA_003601795.1 Candidatus Methanophagales archaeon | reverse complement strand
GGTAAGTGTAAAGCTTTGTTGCAATAATCGTTTTGTTTGGCGTGATTGTGCCGTTGTGCGTGCCTGCTATTGAGGGGTATGGATTTGAGGGTGTGCCGGTGTCAAATATTGCTGCTGGTGGATAGACCGTTATTATTTTGGTAGTTGAATTTGTCGCTCCATCATTGTCTGTTACGGTTAATGTTACCTCATAACTTCCTGCTTCTGAATAGGAATGATTTATTGTTTCTTCTGTTGTGTTCGTGACGTTTCCATCACCGAAGTCCCATTCGTAATTCGTGATGTTCCCGTCCGGGTCGTAAGAAGAGGATGCATTGAAGGTGATGGTTTCATTCACAGTCGCATTTTCTGGCGTGTATGTGAATGATGCGAAAGGATGCTGGCTCGGTGCTTCCCCTCCTCCTGTGCCTGTTATGTTAAAAACGGCATAATATTCGGTGTCGTTATATAGCGTAGTTGCAACTGTTATACCCTCTATTGTTTCACCAACATTTATCACTAAATCGGCGTTTTCTAAACTGACTTCTTCCAGGTTCGTTGCGTTCTTACAGATGTAAACTGCTCCTTTGCCGGTTGAAGGGATGTAAAGAATCTTGGATTCTTCGATTACTGATGGCCATTCGGGCATGTAAAGGACAGTTTTTCTCGTTGTGAGGTTTGTATCGGCGGTCAAATTCGTGAGGTCTATGTCTTCGGTGGCGTTCTCAAAGTGGACTATTAAATCTGTAATTGGTTTTTCTTCCGGAGCTGTTCTTGTTATCTTTACTATCTCTGGAGTATTTTGAGGGTTCTTAGTTACATCCTCTCCACTGATTATTGATGTTGCAGTTAAGCCAGCAGGAGGATTTCTAAGTGTATATTTGTATTTCACTTCTATACCTTTCTTTATTGTTCCTGTCGTTAAATCTTTCCATGTTACTGTTAGAGTAACGGTATATTTACCCTGACCTGGATACGAATAAAGTATCTCGGGGGTTGTAGTGGTCTTTGTCTCGCCGTTTCCGAAGTCCCATTTGTAAGATTTCCCACCACTTGTGCCTCTAAAAGTTATGTCTTGATTAGGTTCTGGATTACCAGGCGAGTAAGTAAAAAAGAGCATAGGTTCATAGTCCTTAGCCGGTTTTTCCAATATGTCATCAATCTTCTCACCATCTATTTGCACAATCCTGATGTTATACCCTGAATGTGTAGCTGTTTTTGCCATAAGACCTCCATGTTCTCGTGATATGGATTCAATTCTTATCCTTTTATTTCCTTTCGAGATACGACCCGCATTATCGTGTATGTGACCGGCAAAGAAATAAGACCCTCTCGGAAAACCTACTATATCCGGGTGATGAGAGAAGTACATTGTGCAGCCTTTCTTCCACCGATACTGGTTCTTCCATTCATCGCACTTCTGCCCCACCAGACCAGTAGTAGCAGCAAAGATACCACCACTGCCAGGAGGAGCATCTCTTGCAACATAATCTAAGAAAACAAAATTTATTCCGCCATAAGTGAATGCGTAATTCTGGAGGTAGATATTATGACCTAATCCTGGTGAATAAATGGGCGTAGATTCTTTTTCCCAATCAGGAAGAGCCTCAATGAGTTCAATGTTCCTCTTAATCTCCTCATCAGAGGTATTCCAGAAGACTTCTTCAAAGAATTCATCCCCAATTGCATCACTTGCCATGTCACTCTCGTTACAGGACGCTTTTCTATCATCCGGGTCAACACCGGGTTTTTGTGTATAAGGCCATATATCGTGATTGCCAATCATTGGAATATAAGGGATTCCTACATCGTTCAATTCATTCAAAATTTCCCTCGCTTTCAAAAACTCCGACTTCTCTGCGGTATCGGTGATGTCCCCAAGAACAACTACAAATTTTATGTTCTGTTCGTTTTTTAACTCCCTTATTCTGCCCACCACTGCTCTCAACCTTTTGGTGAGGTAGTATTCATCCTTGCCTGGATCCCCTGTCAGGTTATCGTTCCATCCTGGTGTGCCATAATCATACTGCTGGTATGGATCAGGATGATAGCCAATATGGAGGTCTGTTATTATCGCAAACGACCATGCTTCGGGTTTAACAATCACCGCACTAACCCCCTCAATCAACGACTCCAGATTCAACCCATAAGGGTCTTCATGTGTGAAACTGGCATCAAACCCGGTGAAATTACCATCCATAGAAGAAACCATCTCCCAGCACGCTGTTTTACTCGCACCCGGTGCGATATCGCCGAAATTAACCATAAGCGAAGGCGCAATCTCTTCACCCTCCAGCTCACAACCCGTGATTGTGAAATCAACAAGCAGTCCAGATTCGCTCTCTATCTTCGGCTGTGCTGATTTTATCCTCAAGTTATGCGCAGTGCCATTACCGATATTCTCAACCACTAATCTAAGCTCAAAAGGCACACCCGCTTTCACCCGCTCAGGCAGGTAATAAGTAAGATTAAGCCGGGGTTCAGGAACAACCGTTATCTCTTCCCACGAAGTATTCACGATGAACCGCTCGCCCTCAACCTGATACGACATCGTTGCCATCACCTTATACGTCTTCTCTTCATCGCTCACAGCTTCGCTTCCGGGCACGATGAGCCACTCAATTACCGCCATTTCATCCCGCGTTATATTCCCGCCGTCTATGGTGTCTATGCCGCTCAGTTCGGGCTCCTTGATGTGGAACAGGCTATTTGTCCGGTTGCCAGCGCAGTCTTCAATCTCAATGCTTATGTGCACATCCTCAAGTTCTGGAACCTTGCTCTCGACCTCCAGCCGGGCATTGAAAGCCTCTCGTTCCAGCATAATGTCCTGAGAGAGCGTCAGTCTGGCTACTTCGTGCACGGTTTCCTCCTTCGGTGACGGCAGAAAAGGTGAAGGCGGAGGTGGTCGCGGACCATCTATATCCAGGCGTATATCAGGAACAGTAACATTCCACGGTTTACCATCTCCACCAGGAATCCCGTATGATATTTCGCCTATTGGAATAGTATACCACTTTGTAGTTAAGCCTGGATTTGCCCATGAGCCACTAAAAGTTATAGTGCCCACCGAAGCAGAAGGTATTGCCGAAGATAGAATCTCTTTCAACACGTCCTGCACGTCTTCTGGTATGATTACCGGAATCCGCGCCACGTGCAGTGTTGCCGTTTCATTCACCGCCAAATCTGTCTTATCGAAATCGCCAACATTTAAAGTCAACCCTGATAGCGTTGATATTGATAGACCACCGGCAATATCAGAGAGAAATACTGGATATTCACCGACATTCTTAACCTTTACCTCCTCTTCGTCACACTCGATAAAACTGAGATTTGCGCCCCTTTTCACTATCATCAATGCAGGCGGGTCTATCTCAAGATTCAAACCTTTGCAGTACACGAATACGTAAACAGGGATGGATAGCTTTACTTTACCCGTTTTTGTCCAGTTACCATCCACGAAGATATAATCGCCCTCAACGTTAATCCAGCCCGAGAGGATACTGTCCTGCTTTGCATCGGGCGATACCTCCACCTTTGCCGGGATGACTGCACTCACCTGTTTCGCCGGTATCTCCTCAATATAATCGCTGAGGAAACTGATGTTCATTTTATCTGTGCTCGTTGCAGAGAGCGTCACATTGAATACAGAAATAAGCCCGAGATTCTCAAGCGCTAATTGACTATGCCCTTCTCCACCCGGCTCTAAATTGAACCACAGCGCCGATGGCACGGAGCATAGCTGCGGTATGGGAACGTCTGTCTCAAAGGTGATTTCCAGTGTCGTAACGTAGTAGTCGCCTATTTTTACCGGTGTGACGCTCCATTTCGTATCCACGAATGAGACATCCAGCACAGTATCCACATTCTTTGTCTGACCGGGTTCCACCTCAACCGAGCCAGAAGCGGGGTAATGCGACGGGTCCGGCGATATGCGGTATGTGTAAGTTCCCGCAGGTATGTCAGTAAAAGAAACTTCTCCTTCTGTATTGGTAACACTGGAATAAGTAATTGTCGGCACTGCCTGATGTTGGATAAATACGTTAGCCGATGGAACACTCTTGTTCACTACGTCTTTAATCCTGAAATTCAGGCTCCCGTTTTCTTTGGGTGTAACGGTAATGGTGAGGTATGCTGTAATATCCTTATGGTTAGTGGATTCTATCTTGACTACATCTTGATAAATTCCCGCAGACTGATTAGCCTCAGGACTTATGCTCACCTCGAAAGAAGCTTCTCCACGTGGCGGAATGTTCCCGATGTCGAGCGGTGTGGTTATGTTAATCCAGGGCAAAGAAGGCGCTATCAAACTCACGTTCTCCATCGTGCCGTAGCCGACGTTCCGAATGGTAAACTTCTTAATCACGTTCTTACCGGGGTTCATCCCGAGTTCGACGCTGGAAGGAGTGACCACAGCAGCGGGAAGTGCCTTACGAAGTTTCACCCTCAGGCTGCATTCTTCAGTTGCATTTTGTGCTGTGCTGACCTCGATGTCAAATTGAGCATCGAATGTATCTGAGCCTGCACTTATGTTAACGGCAAGGTTCATGCTCTCATCGGGCATGAGGCTCGTCTCTGGCACGTTCACCACCGCAGTGACGCTATCTGTGGGGTTGTTATCCAGAACGTTCACTTCGATGCCAGTAAGACTCGTCTCACCGATGTTCGTAAGCGAAAGCGAGAGTTCATGCGATGAGTTCTGCGACATTTCAAGGTTTATTTCCTGTGGCGAGAGGTATAATCCGATGATGGTGAAAGAGGTTTGCGCGGTTCTAACTACGCCTTCGTAATTTGAAGCGATATTTACCGAATATATCCCGGCTTCGGTGCCCGCGGGTTTGAAACGATATTCGTAGTTCCCCGATTCGTCGGTGGAGGTGAAGAAAGTGCGGCGATAACCCTTCACGGTAATTTCTATTTCCACAGATGCGTTTTGCACAGAAGAACCGTTTAAGAACTTCGCATCGCCAGAAATAACGACTTGCTCGCCACGGTCGTAAATGCTCTTATCCGTGGTAACGTCTACCGTGAATTCGTCTATCACTCTTGTCGCAATGACAATTTCACCGCTTATATTCGCGTTCGTCTCCGATATTACGTTTATTTTCACTTGATACGTGCCCTGAGTTTCGTCGGTAACATTAAGCGTCAGGCTTTTACTGCTCCACGCAGGTATCGTAATCCTATCAGATGCAAGTTCTGCAACCGAAGCATTATCAATATTCTCGATGGAAATATTGAAAGTGTCGTTAAATGGCTGGTCGTTAAATATTGAAAGCGTGTATGTTGCATTTACGCCTTTCACCGTGGTTTGATTTGAGGAAGAGAACAATCTAACTTTGAAGAGGTTACAGATAGTGAACCAGCCATCGGAGAAGTCACTGGCACTTAAGCCATCAGCATCGGTAGCGGTTACCCGGAGCAAATAAGAACCATCTTCTACTCCTGTTGTGTTCCACAGGTAATATCCGGTATTGGTGATGTTATCGGCAATGGGTATGTAAGAGCCGTTGTAAACTTCTATTTTTATCGCTAACTCATCGCCATATCTCAGGCTGGATGCATTCCACGTGATATTTTGCACGCCGTCTAACGTCTCACCACCATTCGGGAACTTTACAACAACTTCTGGTGGTGCGGGCACAAGTGGCAAGCTTTCCGTCTTAGAGTTGTTGTCCTCGTTCAATTCGGTAACAGTATCGTATTCGTCAGCAATGACCTTTACGGTGTGTGTTCCCGAGGAAGCAGTCCAGCTCCACGATAATCTCGCGGAACTGTCAGAAGCGAGACCACCAAGAATTTTCTTCCTGCCGATGTAACTGCCGTCAATTTCAAAACGGACGTGAAAGTCTCTTTTAGTGCTCGCCCCAACGTTTTCCACGGTAGTGATGAAGATAACGGTCTCGCCGGGCATGATTGTTGATGGCGAGTATGTGATGTCAGTAACGGTTAAGTCGGCGAAAGGAACTTCTGGAATTGGATATAAGAATTCGTTGTTGCTCTCGTTCGATTCG
>PIXU01000071.1 GCA_003601795.1 Candidatus Methanophagales archaeon | reverse complement strand
GTGAAGGAATATCTCAACATCTATACAGAGTTCAAGGGGAGTGATGGTAATGCAAAGTAATTTATATGTGCATACAAAATATGAAAATATAGAGGAAATATACCTTTATCCCATTTGGGAATTTTTTTTTAACCATAAAAAACTCACAACTCTCCTTTAAAAGCCTTGTCAAGAATGCTCGGCACTAATTCTTCTATTTCTTTTTCCGTTTCTGCTTGTAGTCTCTTCAACTCATCAACTTTAGCCTGAAACGAATCGAGGTAGGTGACAATGCGGCGCTGCTCAGGGAGTGAAGGCAGTGGGATTTCATACTGCTCTAAAAAACTTTTGGGAACTCTTCGCTGTCCTGCTGTACCTGTCATGTTTCCTTTTGCAATATCTCTAAATCCTTTTGTCCTAAAAAGATAGTATACCCACTTTGGCAGGACTTTTTCTAAAACTCTGACTACATGAAATTCTGTTGTGCCAAAACCAATTCCGTTTGTTATGTTTTGTGCAATGGCAACATTTCCATTTTCCATACAAGGTGTGATCTTTGCAAAAAGAACATCCCCTTCTTTGAAATAAGTATAACCCTTTCTTACCTCAAATAATTTCCTAATACCAAAATTTTTTATTTTACCTAATTCAGGATCTACACAAGTCATAGGTACAAATGATACATCTATATCATCATCTAATCCAGATAATTCGGATTTGCTTGGATTTAACTCAAAATAATCCTTATCCCCTAATTTCACTAAATCATACTGATTGTTATTCAAAAATATTCGTCTTAGAAATAATTCAAAAAGTTTTTCAGCCTCTTTTACCGCCTCTCCCCTGAGCCTTCTTGCCTCTTCAATCTTTGCCAGCAAGCTTTCAATTCTGGCAACGATGTGCTTTTGCTCTTCCTTGGCAGGAAGGGAAATATCGAGATTAAGAAAAAATTTTTCCTTAAATCTATTTCTGCTCGCTTTTGTTGTACCCGTGCAGTATTTCTCAACCTCATTCCAAATCCATCTCTGTTTAAAATACATTTCAAGAAATTTTGGGAAAACACGCGTTTCATCTATTTTAAAAGTAGGAAACTCATTTGAAACAAAAGCACAATCCATCTCAGGGGAAATCAATCCAAATGCACCTCTCCACGCAAAAAGGCGGCTGTAAATGAATTCTCCTGATGTTACTTTTCTTAAACTTTTAGCACGAACTTGTGAACCCGGTTTTTCTTCCCTAATAAAAGGGCCTTTCCCCTCCAAACGAACTCCCAAAAGTCTGTAACTTTTGTTTGGCTCTAACTTCTCAGTTGAAGTGTTTTGTTCAAGCAGTTCTTCCAGCTTAACCGTAGGCCAATTACACTCCATCGTTCCATCCTTTGTTTATTTGATCCTGAATTTCTTCCATCAGTTCAAAAATCCTCTTCTCTTTTCCGACAATGCTGGCGACAATCTCTTCCGGTGCTCTGTACTCTTCTGCTTTTGCTTTATTCGGGTTTTTAATGTCCAGGTTATAGTTGTTCTTTGCCACGTCATCTGCCTACGCCTTCCATGTGTGTTCGTTATCCTCTCTATTGTTCCACCAGTCGAGAACAGGATTGAACTCCTCGAAGTTCATGGGCTTTGTCTTTGTGTACTGCTTCCTGCCTTCGGGCAGTGGCACCTCGTAGTACCAGATTTCCTTTGTCGGGCCGTCACGTGCAAAGAATAGCAGGTTTGTTTCTATGTCCGTGTAAGGAGCAAAAACGCCTTTCGGCAGCCTTACGATGGTGTGAAGATTATACGATTCCAAAAGTTCCTTTTTGATTCTCTCGGCGATTCCCGTTCCAAACAACGTGCCGTTAGGTACAACCATACCACATCTCCCACCCTGCTTCCCACCAATAGGTCGTCTCAGTCTTCTCATAATGAGTTGTAAAAACAGAAGGGCTGTTTCGGTAGTCTGTTTATCCTCTGGAAAGTTACCAAGGATCCCACGCTCCTCCTCACCGCCAAAAGGTGGGTTAGTCATGATTACGTCCACTCTATCTTTTTCACCGATTTCCCTCAGGTTGAACCTCAGCGAATTTCCGGGATCAATCTGAGGATATTCAAGCCCGTGAAGTAAGAGATTCATCTGCCCAAGTAGGTATGGCAATGGTTTAGCCTCACCACCGTAAATGGATTCTCGTTGCAATATCTCCCTGTCCCTGGTGGTATTAACCTGTTTCAGCAGATGTTCATACGTCTCTGTTAGAAAACCGCCTGTGCCACATGCAGGGTCAAGAATCGTCTCACCCAATTGTGGATCAACTACTTCAACGATGAAACGAACTACGGGACGCGGTGTATAAAACTCACCGGAATCACCGGCAGTATCTCGCATCTCCTTGAGCATGCTCTCGTAAAGGTGGGAGAGTGTGTGAATCTCTTCGGTTGACGTGAAGTTAATGCTGTTGACTTTAGTTAAAACATCCCGAAGTAGATAGCCGTTGATCATGCGGTTAATCGTTCCTCTGAACACCGTGGCTATTACATCACGTCTATCACCGCCGTCACCACCCTGGAGTGAACGAAGATAAGCAAAAAGTCCGGGACCACGTGTCCCGTCAGGACGTACCGCTTCGTCATTGTTAATGAATGCAATAAGCTCGTCACCTGTTATCCCCCCTTCTTTCGCTGCCCAGTCACGCCAGCGATAAGGCGTTTCGATTGCGGGCACATATCTATCACCATGCAAAAGCGCGTCCGCCTCGCGGATCTTCTCCATATCATCCAGAAATTTCAAAAACATGATCCAGGTCAGCATCGGGAGGCGGTCTAAATCGCCACTCAAACCTTTGTCCTTTCTCATTATGTCTCTGCATGACTTGATAATGCTTGCAAGCTGCTGTGCTGTGGTTTTCGGCATTTTATCACTTTTCTTTTGCGACATTTTTTCTTTCTCCTCTAATAGGCGTAAACTCCGTTCTGGAGTTCTGATAATGCGCTCTTTAGTTTGGATATACCGCCGAACGCATCTGCGATTTCCATGAGGTTTCCGTAGTTGGAAATAGGTGGGACCTTAAGAATATTAAAGTCATCCAATTGTTCGAGACCAAATTCGATGTATTTATCCAGGATTTCGTTCAATATCGCTCTGGCTACCGCGCCATATCTGTCAAAGAAGTCCTGTTTATTCCTCTTCACCATCTCACCTCTTTCTCGTCTGGTTCGTAGCGGTACATTAAACGCCACGTGACACAGCAGGTCAAAGGGATCGGCATCATACTGCCCAGTTACCTTGGCGAGATATTCAAACGATATTCCTCTCTCCTCCAGCGTCTGGATAACCACTTTCCTTTGTTCTGAATCGCTCCACCTGGATTTAAGCTCTGCCGCTGAGGTGTACATGCGTATTAGCTGCTTACGTGTGTAATCGGTGTACTCAACTACTCTGAGACGTTTTCCCTCCTGGTCTAATTCATACACCAAATTGGCAGCAATCTCAACCGCCCCTTCATCAACATAATACTTCTTGGGTTCGCCTTCCGAATCGTCAGACAATGAAGGCTGTACCAGTCCGTATTGTGCCTGTTCCTCTTTCACAGTCCAATTCTCTTCTTCGGGGGTTTCCTCGTAAATGATATCGGCACTTCCCCCTTCTTCATCAATCTCCTCTTCTGTAATGCGAACCGGTTCTCCATCGAAATCCGGGTCTGCAAACAGCTTGGTTGCACTTCCAGTATAATCAAGGATATTAAAGAATAGTTTTCCATAATCATCTCTAACCCTTGTACCCCTTCCAATTATCTGTTTGAATTCAGTCATTGAATTGACAACTCGGAATATCACGATATTCTTACAGGTTGGGACATCTACTCCGGTAGTGAGCAATTTAGAGGTTGTAACTATTGTTGGGGTACTTGTTTCAACATCCATAAACCTATCGAGGTGTCCTCTTCCAATTTGTCCCTCTTCGGAGACCACCCGAACCACGTAATCTGCGGACTCCTTTACTAAATCCGTATTCAGGTTGTTCAAAGCCATCCTCATCTGTTCAGCATGGTCCTGATCCACACAAAAGACTATCGTTTTCCCAAATCTATCCGAGTCCTTCAAATATTCCGTTAAATGTTTGGCGTATGTTTCGGTCCGTTTCATCAATGAAACACTCCGTTCAAAATCCTTAGTACCATAATGCCCATCAGGAACCTCTCGCCCGAATTTGTCCAACTGCCCTTTGTAGGGTCTCCAACCAGTAGCGTCCACCGTAGAAACAACCCGGTGAACTCGATATGGGGCAAGGAATCCGTCTTCGATGCCCTGCTTCAAGCTGTAGGTATAGATAGGATTGCCAAAATATTTGTATGTGTCACGATTGTCCTCTCTCAGCGGTGTAGCGGTCATTCCAATCTGAACTGCTGGTTTGAAATATTCAAGGATTTCCCGCCAGTTGCTATCATCTCGCGCACTTCCTCGATGGCATTCATCAACGATTATCAAGTCAAAGAAATCCTGAGGATACCCCTTATACAAACCGGGTCTTCTTTCGTCCTTGGCAATGGCCTGATAAGTCGAAAAGTAAATTTCTCTACTTTTTACTACTTTGCCCTTTATTTTCCACCGAGCATCTCCAAAGACTGAGAACGTCATGTCTTTAGGATTATCAATAAGGACATTCCTATCCGCCAAATAGAGAACTTTAGGCTTTCTGTATTCCCCTGTTCGATTCCAGCGAGCATTCCATAACTTCCAGATTACCTGGAAAGCAATGTAGGTTTTACCTGTACCCGTAGCTAATGTGAGAAGTATCCTCCTTTTACCCTTAAGAACCGCTTGAACAGACCTATTAATCGCTATCTCTTGATAATATCGTGCTTGCTTTCCCGGAAGCGCGTAATAAGGTGTTAGTAATTTGTCTTCTACATCCGAAGTAATTCCTTCGTTTTCCTTAAGATGATTCCATAGTTCTTTTGGAGTGGGCAATCTGACAAGTTCCCTTTCCAGTCCTGTAATATAGTCATGTTCAATTGTTCCATGTCCATTCGTTGAGTAAGCAAACTTAAGTCCGAGGATTTCAGCATATTCTTTTGCCTGCTGTAGTCCATCTCCCGGATTTTTGTATGCCGCTTTAGCCTCAATAACCGCGATTGGGAAGTTTCTAGATATTCTGAGGATATAATCAGCTCTTTTAGTTTCTCTCCTTTGTACTTTATCCCCTAATACAACAATCTTACCGTCAGTAAAGGTCTTTTGTTCGCTAATTTGATCATCTGACCACCCTGCTTCATATAATTTTGGTAGCACGTACCTACGACAAGTATCGGCTTCTGTTATCATTTATAAGCCTCTGTTGCTTATGCATAAGACATAAAGCTTGTGGGAATATATAAAACTTCGCATTATTTCAATTATTTCTTCGTGCAATTGCCCGGATTATTTTACCTCCGACACCGGATTATTTTAAAGTTTCAATTTCATGTTTTATTTGCACATTTAGCTCGACATTCTCTGGAATTCCGTGTAATCTCGTGGTTATAAAAACGAACTACCTAAACCCACTCCCTGCCTTCCACTATCCAAAAACGTTTCCGCTACTCCACGCCCAAGTTCCCTCGCAAACACGCCGAAGAACTGTTCAAAAAACGATTTTCTTCCATATTCAACCACGCTTGGCTTACCTTCAATTCCCGCCATTTCCCCTGCGAGATCAACGGCATCCTGAAAATTACCCAGCTCATCTACCAATCCCAGCTCTTTTGCCTGCCTGCCCGTGAGAATTCGGCCATCAGCAAGCTCCAAGATCTCGCTCTCGTTCATCTGTCTTCCTTCTGCTACCGCGTGAACAAACTGAAAATAAATGTCATCAATCATATCCTGAAGTATTTGCTGCTCTTCCGCGGTCATATTTCTAAGCGGCGACCCGATGTCTTTATATTTACCGCTCTTAATCACATTAGCCCGTATCCCATACCGCTCAAGCAGCTCAGAATACTGCAACTGTGAAAAGATAACGCCAATGCTCCCCGTTATTGTTCCGGGATTCGCAACTATCTTGTCGGCCCCACAGGCGACATAATACCCGCCAGAAGTGGCTACATCGCTCATCGAAGCCACAACTATCTTACCATTCTCTCGTGCCTTGCATACCTCCGCGTGTAATTCTTGCGATGCCGCAGCGCTTCCACCAGGGCTGTTTATCCGGAGTATGATTGCCCTTACAGAGGGGTCCTCGCCTGCACTTTTTATCAACTTTGCAATATCATCAGCACCTGATTCCGCTCCAAATATCCCGAATCCACTGCTGCCACCCACGATTGCACCTTCAATGTTGATTATTGCTATTTTATCGCCGCTTACACCTATGCCGCCCATATCAAAAGGACCTTTCGCTATGATGGCAATTCCGAGCACCATGGAAATCAAACAAAAACCTAACAGGAGTAAGGCAATGACCTTTCTTTTGTTTCCCATTACCGCTTTAATGCTCTCCATTTTACTTTGTCACATTTCTTAATCATGGCATTGAAATCAAAAAAATACCCACGATCATGAGTATGAACGCCAGCACTACAAGAACTGCAAATGGAAGAACGAGAGTTGCAATTGCCCTGCTCGTTGAGAATTTATGTGCCTCTCTAATTGCGAGAACGTCCAGTATTAAAACCCAGATTGCTAAAATACCTCCCAGACCGATAGCTATCAATGCCCCGGTTAAACCACCAGAAAAAATGGCGATTAAACCAATTGGAGCCTGGAATATGTTCGGAAGCATAGCAAAACCCATTAGAACCAGCATTTCTGTGAAAGCACCCTTCCCACCCAGAACCTTTGCTGCTACGTGAAATATACCTGCGATAACGACCCAGCCAATAAATCCAGCGACTACGCTCAGGGTCACAGATGCAATTGGCGAAAACATCATCTCTTCGAAACCTGGACCGACAGGTTCAAAACCAGGGAACTCTGCAAACAGGGACATGAACGCGCTTTGCGTTAATATGCTCCCTGCTCCGCTGCAGACACATGCAATTAGAACTACGATAGCTGCGGTAGTTACCGATGTTCTCTCCTCCAGCATCCGTCCGAACGTAGAAGCCGGACTGAACAAGGTCCCGAAAATGTTTTCTAACAAGTCAGCCATTTATTTCATCTCTTTTCTTTCATTTCTTCGCCATATCGCACAAATATTTTACCATACATGCGTGTTCAATCGAGCTGAGAATGACAAAAGCTTCATCTACCGTGGCACCACGTGCAAACGTGCCGTGACCCTGAGCAACAGCGCCTTTGTGGTCACGAAGCGCCTGAGCCGCGTTTCTCGCTAATTCTTCTGACCCGATACCACCCGTCACCACCGGTATTTCGTGCAGGAAATACATGCTTTCTGAATCCTCAGGCACTATCTGCATCTGCTCGCCGGGCTTGCAAAGCATAGACATCACCACTGCGTACTTTGAATGCCCGTGTAAAACGGCAAGAGCGGAAGTCGTCTTGTAAATCGCTCGATGGACGTTTACTTCTGACGATGCAATCACATCAAGCTCATCCGGCGATGCGGGATCTATTGGAACCGTGACAATCTGTCCTTCAAGCTCGTCAAGCATACTTCCCGTGGTGCTGATAAGCATCTGGTCTCCAACTCGCTTGCTGACGTTCCCGAAATGCGAATGAGCAAGCCCTGACTCAACTATCTTCCGCCCGTATTTTATTAGTTCTTGCATTTCGTTATGTGAATATTATATATTATAAGTACGAGTATCGAAAAGCATTTTAATGTATCGTTGTTTTCATCAGTTTCCGTACGTACAGCCGAGCCCATGAGAATGCTACTGCTACACCAGCGATATTTGCTGCAACCAAGCCCCACCAGATTCCCACCAAGCCCAATCCAAAGGTGAAACCAAATACGACTGTAAATAGTGGAGTCAGTATAAGCGTTCGCAAAATCGTGACAATCAGTGCGTTCATCCCTTTCCCTGTTCCTTGAAAAAGCGAAGAAGAGAGCATGCCAAATGATATTGT
>PIXU01000070.1 GCA_003601795.1 Candidatus Methanophagales archaeon | reverse complement strand
GATTTCGTGTACTCAGAACCAGCAAGACCAACGAGGATAATACGTATGAGTGAAGCAGTTATTGAAAGAGAGAACGAGCCGAAAACAGGAGAAAAAGGGGGATAAAAATGAAAAAAATAGAGGCGATAATAAGACCTGAGAAGCTGGACGAGGTGAAGAGTGCGTTAGAAAAAGAAAAACTGGTGAGCATGAACGTAACGGAGATAAGGGGAAGAGGCAGACAAAAGGGTGCAAAGCTCATGTGGAGAGGCGACGAATACCTGATGGAGATGGTGCCGAAGATGAAAATAGATATGGTCGTGCGAGACGAGGATACAGAGAAGGTAGTGAAAATCATACGAGAAACGGCTTATACAGGGAACATCGGCGATGGCAAGATATTTGTGCTGCCAGTCGAAGAAGCGATACGAGTTAGAACTGGAGAGAGGGGAGAAGAAGCTTTGTGAGGGTGTCCCCCTCACACCCCTTTTCTTTTTTTATTTTCGTACATTTTCTTTATCTGAAGTGACTTGACGACCACGGGTTACCCACCAAAAGACCAACTATTAAAACCTTCATTCATTAAGGCGAACAAAGAAGCCTACGGAACTATTGGCTAAGAGGACGCACAAATGGATGAATAAATATTTGATTTTAAATCTCCAAATCCATCTGAAAATCCTCGACTTTTGGACTTGTTCCATTTTCCGGAACACTTGTTCCATTTTCTGGAACGCCCGTTCCACCTCGCTATTATATGCTGTTCCACAGAAAATATGTATGCGCATCGGACGAGATGCGCTATATAGGGAAGAGGGAGGATAAACAAAAGGCGAAGGTGATGAAAGAAATGATAAAAACAGAAAACCTTACAAAGATGTATAACGGAAAGAAGGCAGTAGATGGTCTGAATTTAGAGATACCCGAAGGCATAACATTTGGCTTTTTAGGATTAAATGGAGCTGGAAAGACAACAACGGTACGAATGCTTGCAACGATCTTAGACCCAACATCAGGAAAGGCATCTGTATATGGTCACGATATTGTTAAAGATAGAGTAGAGATAAGAAAGATAATTGGCGTTGTTACGGAAGAGTCTGGTGTTACGCAGCCTGATTGGACTCCGCTCGAATACTTAGAGTTTTTTGGGGCGATTCATGGAATGGATAATTCTCTTATAAGTGAAAGAACAAAAGAGCTTTTGCAGATGCTGGATTTGTATGAACGGAGATACGACCCAATGAAGACTTTCTCTGGTGGAATGATGAGAAGGGCAGAAATAGCAAGAGTTCTGCTTCATAACCCAAAGGTTCTATTTTTGGATGAACCAACAAGAGAGTTTGATATTCCAGGAAAGAGATATATCTGGAATTTACTTCAAGATTTAAAACACGATCAAGATGTAACGATATTCTTAAGTTCTCATGATATAAGAGAGATAGAGGTCTTATGTGATCGAGTTTGCATAATCCACACAGGAAAGATAGTATTTTCAGGGGATGCAGATAAGCTTAAAAGTGGTAAAGGGACGTCTGATGAACTTGAAGAGAATGTAACAAAGCTTCTTAAAGGGGAGATGGTGGAGTGATAGAGATGGGAAATTTTAGCCGATTATTGAAAAAGAGTTTGAAGCTCTATATAAGTACAAAATGGTCATACCTTTTGATAATTCCTCTAATAGGCGTATTTGGATTTGTTTTTCTTTTCGGACAAGAAGATACAGAGCTCACATTACATCTTGTTTACCTTCTTGCCCCCATATTTTTGATAATTGTGCCTGCAACTTTAATATCCTCAGAGAAAAATTCAAGGTTTACAGACATCACCCTTACCTATCCTGTCTCAGATAGAGAATACTTCTTTTCACGGTATCTTTTGTCTGTAATCATGGGTTTGTTTTATCTTGCACTTACTCTTCCATTTATGGCGATCTATTTTGCATTTGTTGGCATGCCACTTGTAGGCATGTTTCTTAAATACTTCATCGCATCTATCTTGATTATTCTGTTTATATCGGGTTTAGGAACAATGATTGCTTCTGTCTGTGGTTCAAGACAAACGGTATCTCTTGCTATTTCGCTTATCTTTGTTTTTGGATATATCTTAGTTAGTCTTTTCTATGGATTTCCAGAGTCCCACGGAGAAGTTGTTATCTCTACTTTTATGAGACTCTCTCCAATAGTTTCAATCTCGGACTACATGGGCTTTCCTGACTATATGGCCTTTATTCCGTTTATAGCCAGTTGCTATGTTGATAGGGGTATTTCGTTAGTTGTACCTATCGTGTCTATTCTCTTATTTCCATTAGTGGGCTTCCTGGTATTTGCATATCTAAAAGAGAAAAAGAAGGTGATAGCGGTTATGCTCGCTGCTCTCTCGATAGTAGCTCCTGTTTTAGCAACCGCAACAATTGATACAAATTATAATGTAGTAGCTGTGGAATGCCGTGGAATGGGGGTACCTTCTGGTGATTGTGGTGCAGGACTATTTATTGACTCAGGTACTGCGTCCAGATTAAGCGCCGAAGAAAAAGGTGTCATGTTATACCGACAAAAAAGGGGCGGTAAAATATATGATGTGCGAGTGGCTGAAGATGGTACAATAAACGGTATGCTTCTTGTAAATTTGGTGACTACTGAAGATTTATCTAATAAAAGTGATACAGAAGAAGTAGAAATAGTCATTAAATCACCAGATGATAGATTAAGATTTGATGGTGCTGCTGAACAATCATACATCTGTAAACCAAAAACTGCTGGATTTACCGATTGCAACTACGCCTGGATTGAAATTCCTATTGAAATAAAAATCGATGTGCCGAAACTCGAAATAGCAGGAAGATATATGGTTGAGCTCTCAGTACCTGATAACCGGAGTTTGAGTTCGAAACCAATAATCGAGATACCCGTCTGGTATTTTCTAACTGACAATTTCCGACTTTATTCCGTGGCAGCATTTATCCCAACCTTGCTTATTCTCGCTATGCCATTATTGCTTAGAAAAAGGAGATATAAAAAGTAAAGGGCGTGGTGCCCTTTAGAAGGTGAAAGAAAAAAAATGAAAAAAAAACCTATTGTAATATTGGCGGTATTGGGAATAATAGGATTGGTGATAGCACTTGCATTCGTTGGATCTGTGGCATACTTAAAGATATCCTCGGAGCCATGGGAGGAATTACCGTATTGGAAGCTAACTGATGAAGAAAGGCAGACTGCGTACCAAATCGCAATGCAGAATGAAACGGTGAAGCAATACTTAGACCAGGGGTATCATACAACCGGACATAGCCCTGACTGCATTTATAGAAACGACGAAACAGGGATAACGGTGGGAGAGGTATTACTCTCAAAGCAGGGTTTTGCAGGGAAAAAGTATTTGCACTATTACGTTTCCGTCTATGTAAACTTAAATACAGGGGAGGTCACAGGAATAGATGAAAACCTGAAAGACTTCAGATTAACAGAGGAGCAAGCCGAGAAGGCTAAGCACATCGCACTTTCAGACCCTGAAGTGAAGAAGATACTAAAGGGGAAGGATTATGAGATAGAGGTAGGTCGCCCATTAGTAAAGATGAGTTCGTATGAAATTCCACTCGCGGAAGGGTTTAGCGTAATGGGTAGTACCGAGGAATTGATAGGTGCATCAGTAAAATTCAAGTTTACAGATGGAACAATAGTCTCCGTGCACGTAAGCCTGGAGAAAGAAGAAGTCATAAGAATAAGTCCCTGACAAAAATCAAATAACTTTTTATCTTTTTTTATTTTTTATTAAGCAGGTAAAAGGCATGAAAATAGAAGGAAAGACTGCACTTGCCATGGTTTTGTTTGTAGTATCCGTGTTCATGGTCATGTCAAAGTTCATGCTTCCTACGACCTTTCAAGTGCTCATCGAAGGGCAGTCAATCTTTGTAAGGGAGATGCCAAATGTGTATACTGTCTTGGATTGTGTAATAATTGCAATTTTTTCTTTCCTGCTCGGCGTCAGCGCTTTTTATCTGTTCATCACATATTCAGTGATGCCTGAAAAGGAGAAAGTTGAACATGAAGTGGAACCAGGTGAAGCAGGTTCGGAATCGGCGTTACAGGTGCAGGATGCGGATGCACAAGTTCCCGAAACGAGCAAGGCAGCTCCTGAGGCTGACAGAGCAGGGCTTCTGAAAATACTGAAAGGCAACGAGAAGAAAGTGATAGAAGCATTGATGGAATACGGAGAGATGAACCAGGCGGACCTGTCAGCCCGAACTGGAATACCGAAGTCTACGCTTTCGCGAATATTGCAAGACCTGGAAGACCGCAGTTTGATATTTCGATATGATTACGGGATGAGCAAGATGGTTAAATTGGGTGAGGAAATTGGTTTGATATCATGAAACTGGTAGCTTTGATCTCGGGTGGTAAATACAGCTTGTGTGCAATAAGAAAAGGTTTCTCGTGAAATAGATCCTTTCATGGTTTTCGGGGACATGGGCAGAGCCCACGATGTGTAATCTTGTGGTTACAAAAAAGTTAGCGATTTAAATCATGCAAGACTCTCACCCTTAACTTTGCCAAATCTTCTTTTACATCCACTTTGAAGCCCATTCCTCCGAATATCTCCTCAAGCTCAGTTTTAATGAATTTTCTGGTTATATCCGGGCCAAAAACTAGAGTGAACGCATTTTCTGAATCATCGCGTAATTTGAAAAGATTGCAAGCTTCAAGTCGCTTTAGAACATATTCTGCATGATAAAGTTTGTGTTTGAACTCCTCTGCATGCGCTTCGCAGATTGCTTTATGCGATTCCCAGAACTTCTCTTTCTCTGGATGCGATTTGATAAAGTTCAGAAATAAGAGCCAGTGGTCTATATCCAGTATGATATGCTCGCCAGTGGAAAGCATCTCGATATATGTGCGCACCTTCTCTGCATCAACGGGCTCAAAGAGCGTTCTATATTTACTGTAAAATTTCAATGCTTCACGCATTAGCTCGCTTTGTGATACTCTCAACTCATCCTTCATCTTTT
>PIXU01000069.1 GCA_003601795.1 Candidatus Methanophagales archaeon | reverse complement strand
CGTTACAGATAAAAAGAACAGTGTCAGGATGGCTTCAACACTGCCCGCCAATTCACCAAATGCCTGCTCCGTCTTCTTCACCATATCGGCAATAAAGGGAGCTAAAAGCCACCCTCCAGCATAATTAACGTGAACCGATCGCTTTTCCTTCTCCCTGACCAGCTTGTACAGGTCAGAGAGGTCATATTCCTCCAATTCACGCTCTATCGTCTTCACTGACACCTCGAGCTTGTATTCTTCCTTAAGATACTGTGCCACATCTTTAAGGGTGGAACGGGGGTGATCCACGATATACTTCACTATCCTACCGAGCATCCGCTTTTTTATCTTCTTCTTTCGCCCCCTCTTCTTCCCTTCCTTCGGAATGCCGTTGAACAGCAATAACAAGACCATCACCCACCGTATCACCCTTTGTTATAATAGAAGAGCTATTGATGTATAGGCTTTGGAGCATAATCCATAAATGTCTTCTTATGGGATTTAAATATTGTTGAGCGCGTATTTTATCAAAAACAACCCTAGTAAGTACTTTTCTATTCCCCGTAATATGTCTCCTACTATAATTTTTCCAAATTTGTCTACCTAAATCTCTGCTATAAATCGTTATCCAATTTTTGCCCCAAAGCCGATGTATATAAACTTTTAAATATAGGTATCTACGCAATGAGATTTTAGGGGTGAGAAAATGATAACACCGAAAGTTTCAAATAGTCACGTAAACAAGAATTATGGGTGATGACCCATGAAGATGAAGAAAAAAGCGAAGGGTAAAATTATCGCGGGATTGCTCGTAGCGGTGATGCTTTGCTCGGTTTTTAGTGGCGTGTTATCAGCGGAAAGCGTAGTTTTGCAGAGAAGAGAAACGGAAGCGGGGGTAAATGCGGGCGATTATGCTGCCGATATTACCGCGGGGGAAGCGAAAGCGATGCTTCAGACCGACCCGAATGTCATAATATTGGATGTCAGAACGCCAACCGAATTTTCTTCTGAACATATCCGCGGCGCAAGGTGCGTGCCGCTTTCCGCGTTGAAGGCGCATATTAGCGCGTTGGATAGAAGCACGCGAATTGTTGTTTATTCTAATAGCGGTGTGGAGAGCGAAGAGGCGTGTAGGATTCTTGCTGAGAATGGGTTCAGGCACGTTTACAATTTGCATGGCGAGATTGAGGGATGGAAAGGGACATGGGGTGAAGTTTCGGGATCAGGGGGAGCGAAGTTTGAGGATGCAGTAAAGCGTGGAAATCGCTCAAAATGTAATTCCTGTGATAGGGATCAGGTGAGGCATGTGCCATGTGATAGAATGACTGACGCTCCACAAAAAATAAAAACGACCGCTTCAACAAGTGTAAAGACAACAGCGGAATCAGAAGCATCAACTAGTTCGTGGTACACGGGAAATCCAAAGCAATTTGTGTTTAAAACCGACAGCGGTGGAGACCTTGATCATTATTATCCCTGTGAGCCCCCAGGAAAGCAAACAATCGAGTTTGACATTATTGTTGATGTAAAAGATTTAGATGCATCTGATATTGAATATGCTGCACTCACCCTTGATGTTTGGGATGTGGATACGCAGGGTGCTCCCGAATGTGGTCCCGAGGTTGACAAAGTATCTTTTAATGGACATCCTGTGGGGATCCTATCTGGTGCCAATGAGCAATGGAGCACATTCACAACTCTCGTTGACCCAGAATGGATTAAAGAAGGCGCTAATCACGTTAAGATTGATATTGACACGACTCATTCAGGATGCTGGTGTGTATTATGTAATTGGGAAGAATTAACAGTAAATACAACTGTTTATGAATACAGAGGCGTTCAATTAAAACCGGGGGATCTTCTGTTTAGAGAAATGAACCCTATTTTTTCGTATCCCTCCCATTTAATTGGAACTTAACTGGGCGATGGATGTTCAGACATGTAGGAATTTATGTAGGTAATGGAAAAGTGATTGAATCTGAGTGTATAAAAGATAAGGTGAATGGAGTACGCCTAATAGATATTAAATCTTTTGAACCTCGTCTTGCTCCTTATCGTGGTGCTACAACGGTTTTAGGATATAATGCTTATTTATCATCATCGGATAAAAAAGAAAAACGCGATAAAGTCGTTACGGCTGCCTATGAATTACTAGGCACACCCTATCAAAATAATATTTGGGATTTCCTCTTTTCTCCAGGAAAATGGAATGATATAAATAGAAATGATATAATTGATAAAGGAGAAGTAAAGAGGGTTCATTGTGGTCAGTTAGTCTATGTTATCTACAAATCTCTTGGCTATAATCTTAATAGTTTTCGTTATGGTCCAGGTCTCCCCCCGCGAAATTCAAAGTATGACAAGTGGTATAATATATGGAAGTGGGAAATTAAAGAGCACTACTTATTTCGATTATTTTGGTATACCACCGTACGAAGGTCAAAAAACGACTGCTAAACTAAGATCTAGCAGTTATTCCATTGATTCATCGATCAACGAAGAAAAAGAGCCAGTGTATCCAAAAATATATTGGATTTACCAAAATACTACTGTTTCACAGTTGAAAGCGATTGACCCAACAGTCTTAGATGTAGCTTTTCTCTTAAGCTGGCAATCAAACAGCAGCAATCTCAATCTAACACTCTACAAACCTTATGGGTCTGTAGCAGAGGACGTGAATATCACTCATGAAAAAAACACCACATTGGCTTACGAATATTACACCGTTCCAAGTCCAGAACCCGGAAATTGGACACTGAATATTACAGCAATAGATGTGCCAGAAGAAGGAGAAAACTACAGCGTAATGGTATATTTGATAAGTAACCTCACGCTTTTCCTTTCAACTGAAAATTATTGGTGTAATCTGAACGAACCAATGACTGTTGCAGCCAATCTTACAAATGAAAGCGCACCATTTACCGGAGCGAATGTTACCGCAGAAATATACAAACCAGATGATTCTGTTTTTAACATTACATTATTTGACGATGGAACGCATGGAGATGCTCAAGCAAACGATGGAATCTACTCCAATACATTTATACCCTCAATGGAAGGAACATACTATATTATCGCCTACGCATCTGGAACAATATTATCTCATTATTTCACCAGAGAAGCAGTTACAGAAATAGCGGTGCGGGAACAAACGGTAAAATTCACGGATAATTACTCTGATTATGGAACGGACACAGACGGAGATGGATTGTATACTTTCTTGACAGTAGAAGCGGAAGCAAATGTTACAACCGCGGGAAATTACACCGTAGATGCTTTATTACACGATGAAAACGGAACAGAGGTAGTTTCAATTAGCAATTACACTTTTTTAGATGCTGGGATCCAGACATTGGAACTCAATTTTGATGGCATTTCTATTTATAACCACAAAGCGAACGGAACATACAATCTAAGCCTCGAACTTTACGATGAATACGGGACTCCAATTGATTATAGATATGACGCATATACCACATCCGCATACAATTACACCGACTTTCAAAGACCGTCTGTAGCATTAACAGGATATTATTCCGATTATGGAACGGATACGGATGGAAATGGGTTATACGACTATTTAACGATAGAGGTTGGGGTGAATGTCGCAAACTCTGGAGATTACGCCATAAATGCAAGAATAATGACTGATGCAGGAGAAGAAATAATTTGGGCATCAGATACTTCTTATCTTACCGCAGATCAGCCAGAAACAATGCAATTGAACTTTGATGGCAGATACATTTACGGGACGATGACAAATGGCTCGTATCACTTGAGGGATGTTTACGTTTACAACATAGATGATTCCACCTTGTCTGATCACGTATATGATGCATACACAACCTCAGCTTACAACTACACCGATTTTGAAAAGGCTGGATTTATCATTGGTAAGGTTACGGATATAAACGAAACGCCAATATCTAACGCACTCGTATCAGCAACTGGCATCAGCGTCTATTACGACTACACAGACACCTTTGGTAACTATTCGCTTATGGTCACGCAAAATGGAACTTACACCGTAACAGTTACACCACCACCTGAAGAAAACCTTGCTGGCGATTCTGCTTCTGTTTACGTCACTGTTGGCGAGACTACCTTCTGCAACTTCACACTAAGAGAAGGCGGAATAATAGCTGGAAGAGTAACTGACGTTAACGGGACTGGTATAGCAAATGCACGAGTTGAAACCACTGACATAACACACACAATCTTAAAGTACAATCTCACAAACTCCACGGGCTACTACTCCATAAAAGGGCTGCCAAACAACACATACGTCGTCACGGCATATCCACCCTATGGAGCTAATTTGGTAACCAATTCCACAACCGTAACCGTCACACAGGGGCAAACCACCTTCTACAACTTCATACTAAAAGAAGGCGGAACCATCACTGGAAAAGTAACCTATGAAAACGGAACAGGGATATCAGATGTGGAAGTAGAGGCACGGGGTCCCGGTTACGGATGGACTTATACAAATGCCACGGGCGATTACACGATTTCAGGATTGGAAACCGGCACTTACACGGTTACCGCATATCCACTGTATGGAAGCAATTTGGTAAGTAATACCACAACAGCAATCGTGACCGCGGGCGAAACAACTGTTGTCAATCTCATTTTGCACCCTCCGGCGACCATAACAGGAAGAATAACCGATGAAAACGGAACAGGAATATACAACGCATACGTGGATATATGGGGTCCGTCACGGGGTTCCACATATACCAATACATCCGGCTATTACACAATAACAGGCTTAGAAGAAGGATTTTATCACGTTTACGCATATCCCCCTTCAGGAACTAATTTAATAAGCAATTCAACCGATGTTTTCGTAAAAGCAGGTCAGACAACCACCGTAAATCTAATACTCGAAGAGGGTGGAATATTAACTGGAAGAGTAACCGACACAAATGGAACGTCGATTTACAATGCAAGAGTAAGTGCAAGTGGACCGAGCTGGGGGTCTGATTACACAGATTCCAGTGGCTATTACGAAATCGTGGGACTGCAAACCGGAACATATCGCATCGAAACGCATGGGCAAACGGGAACCAATTTAGTAAACGTAACCTGTGCAAAAGTAACACAGAAAGAAACGACAACGCTGAACGTTATGTTACACGAAGGCGGAATGATAAAAGGAAGAGTAACTGATGAATACGGTGCAGGTATGTCAAATGCTTATGTGCGTACATCAGGTCCGATTTATGTGAGTGCAAACACTGATTATGCTGGATATTACACAATAGAAGGATTGATAAACGGAACTTATATCGTCACAGTGGAAGGCTCCTATGGGAGCGGTTTATTTTCTAATCCGGTAGGAGCAGACATCAATGAAGGTGAAACAATCGAGATTAACTTCACGCTGAGAACCGGTGGAGTCATCACTGGAAGGGTAACCGATGAAAACGGTCTGCCGATTGCATACGTTGATGTGGAAGCATTCCCGACACGTGGATATGGGTCTTACGAATGGGCTTATACCGATTACGACGGATACTACACGATAGCGGGATTACAAAGCGGAGAATACGTGGTTACCGCATACGGCTCCTGGTATGGCTTGGCAGACAACTCAACAACCGCGTTTGTCCAATTGGGCGAGACAACAACCGTAAATTTTATCTTACAAGAAGGTGGAACGTTAACTGGAGAAGTAACTTATGAAAATGGAACCGCAGCACCTTTTGTGGAAGTATTTGCATCTGGTGAAAGTTTTGGGCGGGATGAAACCGGTTTAAACGGATATTACACGATAACAGGACTACAAGATGGTAAATACACAATCATTGCATCGGAACATTCAACGAATCTCGTGGATTCAACAACTGCAATCGTAACTTCTGGCGAGACTACAACTGCGAATCTCACGCTGCACGAAGGAGGAATTGTAAAAGGAAGGGTTACCGATATTAACGGAACAGGCATAGCAAATGCGTGGATAGATATATATATCCCGCCACCAACAGGTTATTACTGGTACTGGTATGGATATTACAACGGCAACCAAACCAACTCAACAGGCTATTACATAATAGAAGGAGTACCAAACGGAACGTTCAATATCACGGCATCGCCGTCATACGGATATTGTGGAGATGAAAGAGATTTGGTAGAGAATTCTTCGATTATTACCGTCGTGCAGAGTCAAACAACAGTACATGATTTCATACTTCAGGAAGGAGGTGCGATAAAGGGAAGAGTAACGACTCAAGCTGGAATCCCGGTTGCTGGTGCATTTATTTCCGCAGAAGGACTAAGTTATGGTTATACATATACATGCACTGATGGGAATTACACAATTACGAGGTTACAAGCAGGAACTTACAAGGTGAGTGCATATCCGCCATCGGATGCTGGTCTTGCAAGCAACGGTACTTCTGCTGACGTTTCCGCAGGTCAGACGACACTGAATGTTGATATTGTTTTAATGTCTGATCAACCGCCTGTTGCATCGTTTAGTTACGCACCTGTAAATCCGGTTGTAAACCAAATAGTAACATTTAATGCATCTTCTTCTTACGACCCCGATGGTGGGAACATAATCAATTACAAGTGGAACTTTGGGGATGGAAACATCACGAACACAACAGAAGCGATAATAACGCATTCCTATTCGGAAGTGGAGGATTACATTGTTAATTTGACTGTGAGAGACGATGAAGGGGCAAAGAACGCTACTTCTAAGACAATAACTGTTTCTCCTTTTGAAACACTTATCTTCGATACTGGTAAGCCGGATAACTCATACCCATCCATCTTCGGCACGCACAATGGAACAATAAAACTAAACCAAACAATAACCGTGAAAAAGCTTTACACCTACCCATGCCCCGGCACAGGTGGTCATACCGAATATGCAAGAATATGGAACTCTTCGTTGGACATAAACGCAACCTGGAACGGCTATGTAGACGACTGGCACAACATCTCCTTTAAT
>PIXU01000068.1 GCA_003601795.1 Candidatus Methanophagales archaeon | reverse complement strand
TAGGTATCCAGTCGTAATAAACTTTTCCATTCGCATCTGTGAATTTAGTGCATGTGATTTCACCATCTGGCACTGTTAAAGTCCTATTGTGGTGAATCTGCGGATAGGAGCCTGTGCGTATGGTGTAATTGTAGGTTTTGTTGGATAAAAGGACAACGGGCTTGTCAAAAGTGATGTTATGCCAGTCGCTTGCATAGCCTTCCCAGGTTGCGGTGGCGTTCCATGTTTCGTTCCAGATGCGGGCATATTCGGTGTGCCCGCCTGTGCCGGGACATGGGTAGGTGTATAATTTGCTAATATTGATGTCGTGGATAGGTATGATTGTGCCGTTGTGGGTGCCTGATATGCTTGGATAAGTGCCAGGACCCGTATCAAATATTGGTGGTGGCACAACTATCATCAATGGTAAACAATCCCTGTTTAAACCTCCTGGAATGTCATAGGGTGTATCTCCTACTCCATCACCATCCATATCATCTCCAGTGTAATCGCTCCAGTAGTTTCCACCAAGATAAGCACCACCAACTATATTCTCCCTCGGAGTCTTTGTGATATTCCAGATGTTGTTTCCATTGTCATAAGCGTTGTTCGTGTTGTTGAAGTAATTATTGTAAATGAGATTATCATAAGACCATTGGAGACCAATTCCATTCGCATTGTTCGATATAGTATTATTTACAATCTTACAGTTATGAACACCTTCAAGCCAAATCCCTTGCTCATTATCAATGATGTTGTTATTTGCAATAGTTACATTGCAAGCTCCCCATCTTAACCGAATTCCATACATGTTTTTAAAGATTTCATTGCCCGTGATAACCATCCTCCGAGTCACGGGGTTGGAAGGTGGAGAAGGTATATCAATATATAAAAAGAGTCCTCCAAGACATGCCATAACTGGACGAGGGCGAGGATAAGACCATTCAATCCCATATTCACCATCTGAAATCGTGTTGTTTTCAATAATTAAATCTGAAAACTCACCTGAAATCCCACCATCCCTTATCACATTATTCACAATTGAAACCGACGAAGAAGAAGTATAAATCGTGCTTGAATTCATGAGATTGCTTTTTAAAGTGCCATTATTTGATAATGAGATTCGAACATCATTCGTTATATTATTTTCCATTGCAGTGATGTTGTTTGACACATAAACAGACACACCATTTGAAATGTTGTTCATTAAAAATATGCTCCCGTTACTGAACGAAATTTTTAGTTCTCCAATGTCACTATTTCTTACCGTCAGGTTGTCACAGCCTGTAAGTTCCATGTGATGCGTTTTTATGCCATTTATTGTCAAATCGCTTTCATCGTAATAATAATATAATGGGAGACCTTCCAATATATTTGTATCATCAATCGTGTTATTATAATGGTTTGTCGAGGCCCCAAATATTTCAAAGTTTTTATATTTATTTGAGAGGTTATTCTTTCTCATGTTATTACTTTTAGAATAATACAAAGAGATCCCGTATAGATTTGAGTTTACAGAATTATTGATGATTTCGTTGTTATCGGAAAAATAGAGTAACAACCCCCGCATATTATTGCAGATTTTGTTCTCTGAAATTACATTTGCATTTGACTTATAAAATGCATTTCCTGTGGTGTTGTATATCCAATTCTTCGTTATTGTAGAATTAGTGGAACATACAAAACTAATACCCTCTCCATGAGATATATTGCTATTTCTGATCGTAAAATTAGAACAATATGCAAGACCCATCCAACTTGTATTGATATTTTCGATCACTTCGTCTTTTTGGTCAAAATAATAGTAAACGGGATAGCCATTTATGGTATTCGTTGTGTCTATCACATTATCAAAATCGGTTTTTGTGTATCCAGAGCAGGATAGACTGCAGTAAGTGTTGTTTGATAATTTATTTTGTATTAATATGTTATGATTCGAGTTTCGTATCTCAATACCAACGCTATTATTTGAGATGATATTACTTTTTAAGTGGTTATTACTCGAATTAAACAGCGTAATAGATATCCAGTTATTTAAGATGGTGTTGTTCTCCAACGTGTTGTTTTTTGATTCATTGAAATAGATCCCTTGGTAGTTATTTGAGACGATATTGTTTGATATATTGCAGTGATTTGCATTTTCAAGATAGATGCCAGCGCATGACCACTGTGTTGCTCCTTTTATTGTGAACCCACTTATATTTGTAGAGTTGGCTGTTATTTCGAGGGCACAATCATCTGGATTGGATGCATTAACAATGGTTTTATCCGCTCCATTTTCTGATATTATCGTCAAATTGGATTTGTTTACCTTTATATTTTCAGTGTACGTTCCATCACTTACGATGATTGTATCACCTGAAAATGCGGCGTTAATTGCAGCTTGAATTGTGGAATAATCATATGGTACATACCATACCCCTTTTTCGCATTCCTTTACGGAAAGATTTAATTCTATCATGAGGTCATCACTGCCTGGCGTTTCTATAGTTGCGTCTTTTATGATTGCGACAAGTTGATCCTGCGTTTTTGATGCAAGGCATTCGGGATTACCACCACAATAATAATCAACAATACCTTGTAGAAGGTCATAGCCGATTATTCCATACTGTCCATCAGCTCCAGTGCTAAGTACCAGTATCACGTGAGTGCCACTATCCGCAGTTCTATCCACATCTATTATCTTTGTAAATCCGTGATCCAGTCTGGACACGGATAAAGCCCTATATGTGATTCCTGTTACATTTGTATCAGGATATAACGGCATATCTCCATCCAGTCCGGTTCCATGCCCTCCCTTTGGAGAGATCGTGATGATGTCCACATCGTCTGTTCCACCAACAGAACCCCAAATCCGAAACGCCCCGCGTTGGGTAACTTCATTCTTTGATAATTCCACAGTTAAAGTCGGGTTTACGAGTGTCAATGTAACAGACCCATCCGGCGTCAGGTTATAATAATCTATTAAATCCGTGACATTAGTTCCCACATCCTCCCAAGTTAAAACATTACAGTCAATATATGCATCAATTCTATGTGTGCCTGCAACCATTCCTGTGGTATCAAGCCAATATTCAAACGTTCCATCAAGGGAAATCACCTCCTGTTTAAGTAAAATACCATCCATGACGATATACACATAATCGCCAGCATTTGCACAACCTCTTATAAGCAAATTATCACCAATTGTTACACTTGCAGGAATGTCAAATGTAACCGCATGTTTTACAACTGTTATATTTCCACTATCATTAATACCAGTATCAATATCTGTTACGGTTATTGTATATGTCCCTGTAACGTTAAAAACCACAACATAATAATTATCGCCATCACTTTCAATTCTATCATTAAATGGAATAGAAGGAGTCCACGGATTGCCCTCAAGACCCGGTGGAAATTCGGCATGGCTTGGGTCAGAACAGTTTACCGTTATATTATGACCCCTTGCACCGATTACCTTCACTCTGAGTTTCTCAGATATCACGACGGTATCTCTATCCGCAAAAATGTAAATATTCTCCTCATCTATATCTCCAATATGCGAAATATTCACACTATCACTATTTCCCGTTTCCAAATCGGTTACAGTTATCGTAAATATCTCACTCTTGTTAAAATAAGCATAGTAATGCATTATGCCAGTACGGTCTATTATGTCAACGAAAGGAAGAGAAGGCGTTTGCTGGGGATTGTCCCCCAAACCGCCGGGGAAGGATGTATTAGTTGGATTTGAACTATCTATACTTATGTTGTGATATTTAACGCCGTAAACCCAAATCGAAGCTAGCTCCTCTGCGAAATTTATCTCTTCTGCGGAAATACTTATGTTCGTTTCTGGAAGTTTCATGAAATAGACATAAGACCCCCCACTTTCCTCTATTTCGGCAACATTTTCGGCGAGTGAAAAGGATGTATCTACGAATGCCTTTACCCTTTTTGTGCCTTCTGTATCTGTGAAAGGTGTTTCAGGTGTTGGCAATATCACCTCGAAATGCCCGTCTTTATCAATTGACACATTCGTTTTGACTACCACCTCCTCTATTGCGATGTCAATAGTCTGTCCATACACTGCGGTCCCTTGTATGATCAAGTCATTGCCGATGATTACTGTTCCACCACTTAAAGACACTATAGGTTCCCAACTCCACAAGAACATGCTCGAACCGCTGTCTTCAATGCCACTTACATTCTCGCCAACTGAGAAAGGAGCATCTATAAACGCTTCAATCTCTTTATGATGCAGTGTTGCACTCGTATAATTCAGATCACCCATCGAAAGCAAATCCACGAAATAACCATTTTGAATTGAAATATCTGTTCTCACAATTGTGTCATTTATTGCAATATCTATTGTATTCCCGCCGCTTGTGGCGCCGTAAATAAATAAGTCATCTTCCGCAGCGGGTAATTTGCCGAGGTTTTTGCGGAATGGTGGTTCATAATTGAAGAAAAACACTGCAGAAGTTACTTTTACATTACCTCCTTCTTCAATTTCAAATGTTGCAGGAGTGCTATGAACATCCAGTATAGGGATATAACTCTTGTTCGTCTCGACCCAAACGGTATATCTCCCGGAATTCCAGCCTGTTGTATTTATCACCATGCCTTTGACTTCTCTCACTGTTAAGTTATAGAATACTTGAGAATCAGTGGGATTTGAGTGCAGTAATCTTCCATTAGAATCCGTTATTTTCAAATCAACTCTGTCATCATCGAGCAGATAGGTGCTGAAATTTACATGTATTTTATTGTCATCTTCTATTTTGAGGGTCAGTTTTTCCGGATGTGTGACGGTTATTTTTATGTCATCGACAATCCATTCATCTAAATCTTCTACATTTATCCTGTATGTTCCAGTATCCGTAAAATGAACCGCATAATAGTTTATGCCATCCTCATCCATCACATCGTTTATAGGACCCGCTGTGTCGGGACAAACATAATCATATTTCCCACCTTCAAATATTGTTTTTGACGGATAGGAGGATTCAACACTTATATTGTGGTATGGAACGCCGTGAACAGTAAGAATAACCGTCTCATTTATTGTTGGATTGGTTTTGGAGGCGTCAATCTCGATTTCAGCTTTTGTTATCGTTAATGATATCTCATCGCTCGCGACATCCAATCCCCTTGCGTTTTCCTTTTTTGTTCTAACCGAAAATGTATAAGTTCCCAATTTCCACCCACTTGTACCTATTTGCTTTGATTTGTCAAAAGAGCCATATTCGAGGAGTTGCGTCATGTTTATTGGACCAAAGCGCTGACCATTATAATTCATTTTAATAATACAGCCATCTGGAGTCATGACTCTCAATTTCACACAATCTTCTGCATCCAAATTTGTATCAAAATCTATCCGTAGAGGCGTCCCCACTGGCATGCTTGATGTGCTGTAATTCCCCACTTTTAAGTCCAAATTCATTATAGGATTATCAACAGTAAGCGTTTCTGTATTAATCCCATCTGACACGTTATACAATCCTGTCACACCCAGCATTGAGGTATCGAAACTTGTATCAACTATTCCATCACCAGTCAAATCGCTTGTTCCAGTTTTAGAGAACGTGCCTCCAGGACCTGATATTTCTACATAAGAACTTCCATTAAATACTATCCAATGACCGAGCAGTATGGAATCGTTATCTCCATCCACAATGTCAATAAATACACTGTGTGGATTCACCACATATCCGTAATGCTCCTCCAAAAATTGATCGG
The DNA here is from genome assembly GCA_003601795.1 of Candidatus Methanophagales archaeon. Taxonomy (GTDB): domain Archaea; phylum Halobacteriota; class Syntropharchaeia; order Alkanophagales; family Methanospirareceae; genus QEXZ01. Next base: position 191 of record PIXU01000068.1, on the reverse strand, counting down.
TAATGTCTAATGCATATACAGTCCCAATAAGCGCCATTGTGCAGCTTACGACCATTAGCACCACAAATGAAATTGCCAATATTTTCAAAATGATTTTATCCCTCACGTTTGTCCCCCTTCTTTAAGCTGCCTCTTTTAACTTTGGGAATACCCCTTTATAAATTTTTCTGTTGACCAATTGGACCTGTCCG
>PIXU01000067.1 GCA_003601795.1 Candidatus Methanophagales archaeon | reverse complement strand
GTAACGAATGTAGAAATCCTTTCTTTAGCCAAACATTAATTGATATACAGATTTGTTTAAGAATGTTAAGCGCAGATCCGATTATACCAAATTTTCCAAATTTTCCCCCCTTCAATCCTACCAATTTTAAAAATAATATAATATAATCAAGCACCTCTTTAGCAAAACTACCCCCAGCAAGTATTCCGGTAAGCCCACCAGAGATATAATATGCTCCGGCGCCCGTATCAGGATCGGTGACGATCCAACCTGTACCTTCCCAATCCTCGATCTGTATCTCTTGCTTAGGAACTATAACAATCCTACCAGCGTTTATATCGCTCCTAATCCAATTCTTGATGGAATCCGGTAGTTGTAAAATGGGCAATATTTCATCTACATTTGTCTGGTTGATCGTGTATATTGGAATACCGCGATTATTCGCCTCTTGCAATATTTTCATTGCAGAGACAGAGGTAACATTATACAACTGTTCAAAAATTCCATGCTCTAATGTTGAACCTGTCATACCGGTTGAATGCATAAAAGAAGTTGTTACGTTGCTATCTTCTCCCGCTTGAGCAATCACATTACGGTCAACATCAATGCTCATTCCTCCAGCGTCTAAATCAACTGGATTTCCAAGCCAGTCATACCAGACGATCAGGTCTACAGAGGTTATCGCTTGAGCGGGAGTTGGTCGATACCATCTTATATGGTCTGGTAGTGATTGTGTTTCAGAGAAGAAGTCATTTTCATAGAAATATGTGAGACCATTAAGATAGATTAATTCACCAACAACTTCATCTGTTGTAGCAGTCTCATTCAAAGATAACCTGTAATTTGTCACATTAAGATTTGCAGCATGTTCCTCTACCAACCTCGATGGAACTTTGCCCATATCAAAAACAATGGCATAATAAGCACCCACCGTGAAAGTGTTAGCGGTGCTGGAAAAATCAGAGAGGTAATCATTGGTAAACTCGGTTGTAAAAGTAAGCGTATCTCCCAATGTTATCGCTGACCCTTCTGCAACAGTTTCGCCATCTATCGTCAACACTGGCTTCATATTCACCATGTATGGCGTAACATTTAGAATTCCACCAGCATCTTCTATGAGCTGCTCATCTGCCGCTGTTGCAGGAATAAACGAAACAGTAACTCTTTTTCCAGCCACTTCTGACGAGTTGACGGTATAATCAATTGAGCTAATTTTAAACCTTATTTTATGATAATATTCATCTGGAATCTCTGAATAAACATCTAAAACAGATACAACATTGTAAGGAAGCGTTGACGGCAAGAAGTTTGATTCCTCTTTATTGAGCTCCCAATAACCAAACAACTGCATAAATGTTCGATTACTGAGCTCAGGGTCTGCTAAAATATCCTCTAAAGTTTCATTTGCACTCGCCTCCATTTCCTCCACGACAAATGTCTCGTTTACGCCTGTTATCCACCCCTCTGTCTCGTTGTAGGTCGAGGTATTAAGCGTGTCATTCAGAAAATCAGATGCCCACGTCATATTTATCGGCGATCCCATCCCTTCTACATACGTATATGTTTTAAAACTCGGATCAAGCGGTATCCAGGCATATCCAGTTTCTGACCTTATCTGTCCTCTGAAGTCTTGGTAGGGCAGGTATGCCTCTACCCACATATGCTCAACCCTGATTGCTGTTATGTTTCCTCCTGAAACGATGGTTGTTGTTGGAATACCGCTACTTGCGAGCATATTAGCAGCAAGCGTTGCGTTTTTCACTCGCACCCATCTCGCAGCTTCTTCTGCCGGTATATCAATCGTGCCGTAAACATATCTTGCAGGTATGCCTGATTCTCGATATAATGCAATGAGAAGCGATGCCTGGTCAAAAGAGTTCCCACCCTCTTGTTTCAACGTCCATTCTGGACCTGCCATCGGTCCGAAATAAGGCTCGTAATCCACATTGTTTCTTACGTAATAGAACATCTGGACCGGGTCATGGTCTAAACTCCAAGCTAAATGTTGTATCTCGGAGATATTGTAAGTCGCTGAATACTCAGATGTTTTCAGGTAATCAGCAGGTTCATGTGATACGTTCAAACCCAATGTAGTTTTTATAGTCACGTCTTCTGCATTTACGACTTTAGGTTCTGGTGGTTTCAAAGTGGAAGGTCTATGTGGCAATTCGGTTGGGTAAATCATTTTTGGGCGGAAAGTGGCGTTTCTGAGTACCTCGTCTATTTTTTCTATTTCATCTATACTCGGTTCTTGCAAGGTTTCTACTTGTAAGGCGCTTATGTCTCTATCCTCGGCATCATATATTTTCACAGCTTTCAGCAATTTTTGTGATTCCGAATCAAATTCTTTAATGAAATCCAAATGCCTTTCCAGAATCACGTCACTGATCTTGCCTTCAGAAACAAGTCTTTCGAGCAATATTGTAATGTTATCTAACGAGGACTTGACATCAGCATAACTTGCTGATAAATCATCAGCAGCAATTTTGTGTTTAAAGATTAATTCCTCTGGTGCATCCCCATTTTTTACAGCTTCTTTAAGCTCCTTATTGATTTCGGAAAATTCTTTAACGGAATTGACAAACTTTCTTATAGCTTTCTTGTATTCTGAAATCTCTTTGTATTTTGACATGGCATGGTCGTTATAATGTTCAAATTCATTATGTCGAGTGGGATTGGCTGCCTTAGATATCGCAGGTAAAAAATTGGATAGACAGAATAAACCATTATTTGACGAATTACTATCAGAAAAAGCGTTGTTATATGATGATATATTGTAAAACACGTCCATAGAAGCAGCTGCTTGCATCGGCATCGCCCACAGTGATGCCGTTAACAGCACCGCGATCATCATTATCGCCACAAATTTATGCGGCTTACTCATCTTTTTCTTCTTCATTTTCTTTTCCACCCCCTTCCTTCTTTTTCATTCACACAAAAATAACATCGGGGCGAGCCGAACTCGCCCCAGCATTTTTCCATTTTTTCCGTTCACACTCAGTTTATTTCTTCTCCACAGAACTATGGACAGATATCACTGCAGTTCTCACCGCAGAACTTTGGCACGTTCTCTACCACATGATGCACACCAGCAGCATCGTCATACTCCACACGCCAGCATATACCTTTGTCTGGACCCTGTGGGTTCGTCATGTCAACCTCAAGCAAGAAGAAATCTTTGCTCCATGCACTGCCTCCTGCTGGTATGTCGCCCAACGTCACATTTCCGTCAATAATATTCACGTTCACCG
>PIXU01000066.1 GCA_003601795.1 Candidatus Methanophagales archaeon | reverse complement strand
TGCAGCGATTATGCGCGATTTGAACATCCACCGGTTAGTGATTCTCTCTCTAAAGCCCGCTCCTGGCGTTCCCATAGGGATATTAACGGCGAGTGACATACTGAGAGCGAGCATCGAGTAACATAGTGTGCATACGAAAGTAGATAGAGCTGAGCGAAGAAAGAAGCATTAAAGTACCCATTCGGTCCTTCACAGGCTTTTGTGGCTCCTTGAGAATCAGGCTTACAGGACCTCGTGACTTAAAGATTAAAGAAGATGCTTTGAGATGGCTTGAACAGGCAGAGCATAATCTTGAGGTTGCTGAACATAATCTAAAAGAGTTTTAATTGGCAAAATATGAGAACGGCAGGGATAACGAGATAAGGAAGTTGGCAGAGCAAATTATACTGGATTCAAAGGTGTAAGGTGTCGATTCCACGGGGCTCAAGCAAAGCAACGGGTCACGGTCAGATAAACGAGAGAAAGGGCTTCAAAAAATATGCCCCAAAGCCGATTTCCGATTTAGCAAGAAAGTGGCAAAACTCAAAGAACTATTATTCCAACTTTATCGCGGGTATCCAGTCATAATAAACTTTCCCGTTCGCATCTGTAAATTTGGTGCAATTTATCCAGCCGTTTGGTGTGAGTAAGGATGTGTTATGGTGAATCTGCGGATAAGAGCCTGTGCGGATGGTGTAGTTGTAGGTTTTGTTTGCCAATAGGACAACAGGGTTGTCAAAAGTGATGTTATGCCAGTCGCTGGCATATCCGTCCCAGGTTGCGGTTGCGTTCCATGTTTTGTTCCAGATACGGGCATATTCGGTATGTCCGCCTGTTCCGGGGCAGGGGTATGTGTATAGTTTGTTCACATTGATGTCGTGGGAAGGTATAATTGTGCCGTTGTGCGTGCCGGAGATGGATGGGTAGGGGTTGGAGGGCGAGCCAGTGTCAAAAATATAATACTCTTTCTCTCTTAAGCAATCAACATACCCAGTATGCCTAAAATCCCTCCCATAGGATATCCAGTTTACATATTCACCTGTTGTGGGAAATGAAATTGATCTAATACCATCCTCAGTTCCAATATAAATGCATCCAGAAGGACCAACCACGAGGCTCATTGGTGAGGTTAGATTAGCACCAATTTCCTCTATTCTGTATATCTGCCCACTAAGTGAGTCTATGAAATTGATTCTGTTATCCTTTGTTGCAACAATCACAGTATCACGTGTTACGATCGGTTGCTCTCTGTAAGGCTTAGCGCTCAACGAACAGTTCCACAGCAAAGAGAAATTACTTCTATTGTATGCAAAAACGCCACTGGAGTTTGTGAGGATTATTTTATCTGGAGCGATGGCAAAATCCCCACCGTAGTAATTTTTCCCTACCGAATAAGTCCCTATTCTTCTGCCAGTTGTCGAGTTATAAATTTTTATATACCAATTCCGTGTATCTACACCTATATGAGGGGGAGGGGAATACAATGTAAAAACATCTTTGCCTTCTACTATTATATATCTATGAGATGCTTTGCCAAAGTAATCTGTCCAAGCTAATGTACCATTGTAGTATATTGCCCTAAACTTCACGCCGGTCATCGCATGCCCAGAGATATAAACTCTATTGCCGTCTATTGCAGGTAGTGATGTACCACAATCAGTAATATGAATTGGTCCCCAAACCTTTGTCCCGGTGGTTTTATTTAAGGCAATTGCATATCCATCATCTACGTATCCACCACGGTAGCCTACGAAGACCAAATCGTTATCAACGCCTCCAGTTATAGGAGCTCCATTTCGGTATCTCCAGATAATCGCACCATTCTCAGGATTTAATTTATAAACGAAGCCATCTGCTGGGTATGGGAAGATACGAGTAGTTGCGGTCGCATACACACCCGTATCATCCACTGAGAGGTATTTAGAGATATTTCCATTAAGTTGTTCAGACGTCCATATTATCTGAGCAGAATCTGTGGCATTCAATGCGTAGATCTTGTTATCTACGCAGCCGACAAATAGCTTTCCATTATAAATTAGTGGGACAGTAACAACCGGTGGTAAGATTTGAGTAGGCGTAAAGTAATTCTCCCAAGGCTCAATCAGTGGATGGCTATCAGCATCGGAATTTATATTGTAAGCGGTATCGCCAATTCCATCTCCATTCGCATCATTCCCTTTGTAATCACTCCAGTAGTTGCCTGTATAGTTTGTGTATGTTTTGCCTTTGTACGTGTAGGTTATTGGTGAGGTGGAGTTCCAGATGTTGGTTGAACCGAGAGAACAAACGTTATCTGTGTTGTTGATGAAGTTATTGTAGTATATTTTGTTGCCGTTTGAATTATACAATATTATTCCGAAGTAGTTGTTCGATGCGTTGTTGTTGGTTAATGTGTTGTACTTGCTTGAAGAATACAAGTAGATGCCATCGAATCCGTTATTCGATGCTGTGTTGCCTGTTAATGTGTTGTTGCGTGAATGATCCAAAAGTATGCCCCAGTGAGCGTTGTTTGATACGTTGTTGTTGATCAAGATGTTGTTACTTGAACTGTACAGATAAATGCCACATGCATTGCTCGATGCATTAATGTTTTCTATCTTTGAATTATTTGAACAGGCGAGTAATACCCCTCGTCCGTTGTTCTCTAACGTTAAGTCTCTCACTGTTATATTTGTAGAATTAACAATGCCTACGTAGCCTGCATCTTCAGGAACCTGCTTATCTTTTTGATCTACCCAATAATAGACAGGCTTTCCATCCACTTTGTTGTTTACCATTTTGTGAAAGAAGTTACAAGGTCGGTATCCATCAACACGCAAGCTGTATTTATTTCCAGACATTGCGTTGTTAGTTAAGTTATTATTGCTTGAATATTCTAAGAGGATGCCGTAGCCGCTGTTGTTCGATACGTCGTTGTTGGTTAATGTGTTGTTGCTGCTTGAAAAATACAAGTCAATGCCCCAGTTGTTGTTCGATACGTTATTGTTAGTTAGGATGTTGTTGCTTGAATGATACAAGTAAATACCTCTATCATAATTGTTCTGCACAGTGTTATTAATTATGGAGCTGTTGCTCGAATACTGTAAGCTGATTCCACGGTGGTTATTCTGTACTTTATTACTTGTAATATTGCAATATTCTGCATTATCAAGATATACTCCAGTAGGATAATGGGGATATCCTCCATTAGCTCCACTAACAGTAAACCCACTTATATTCACCCAATCCGCAGTTACTTCAAAGACATGGTCATCAAGGTTTGCTGCCTTAACGATACAATTCTCAGACCCATTCTCAGACCGAATCGTCAAACTCTTGTTCACATTTATGTTTTCATTATAAGTTCCATCCCTCACGATAATCGTGCTTCCAGCGGATGCATTATCCACCGCCCACTGAATCTTAACATACTCATCTGGAACATAGATTATGTTTGAGTGAGGAGCATCCTTCTCTCCACACAACTTCGCATTATTTATCCTTCCACAGAAATCCCAGCCCTTGCCTCCCAGGAATATGCCTGTGATTGTTTTAGGTGGAGGACTGCGAATGGGCACATTGTGCGGCTTTGTCGTGGTTGTGCTCGCATTTACGTTGCCTGTAATTTTGGGTTCATCAACTATTATATCTGCAATCGTACCTTCTCTACTTGTTTTGTTATAAGGTCCTAATTTAGCTGTCGCCGGCACATTCCAAGATGTAGCGTCTGCAACAGTA